>DUQQ01000020.1 GCA_012837705.1 Hydrogenispora sp. | reverse complement strand
GGCCATAGTTTTCATCCCAACTACCGTTGATTGCTACTTTGTATTCCCAGTTCCCTTTGGGAAAAATGCCAATAAACTCGTAAACACCATTTCCCTTTGGCTCCATTTGTGTGATCCGGTCTCCCGGTGCCCAATCCGCTCCACCCAAAGCCCCTTGGATTGTGCCCGGTAGAACCACAAACAAATTATCCATGTCCTCTGCCATTAAACTTTGTGTCGTTAGCATCAGTAACACTAAAAGCACTCCCGATATCAGTCTCTTCATGGTTAAACCTCCTTTACCCAAGTTTCTTGCTTTCTGCGTCTTCCCCGTATTATTTAGTGCCGGCTTTGCTCACCCCCTTCCTTCCTGTCTGAAAAGTTGGAATTTGCTATAGGTTAAGCGCTTAACCTATAGCCCAAAAAAAGTCCTTGTCTGAAAAAAACCTTTCACTTCAATTCTTTGACCGATTCCCGCGCCGCTAGTGTAACCGGCAGAACAACATGGGGCTCGGTAATCTTCTCACCAAAAATTAGTTTGATCAGTAGGGTGGCCGCGATCCGGCCTTTTTCAAAGATATCCTGGTCGATTGTGGTTAAGGCCGGATTGAGAAATTCGGGGTAAAGAACCCCGTCAAAACTGACAATAGATAAGTGGTCGGGGACCTTGAGCTTCGCTTCCCGTAACCGTTTTAATATCCCGATCGTCATAATATCAGCCATGGAAAAGAGGGCGGTTAAATCGGGGGCTTGTTGCAAAAGATGGTCGATCCCTTCGTAGCCGCCTTGCGTTGAGATCTTCGTTTCGTAAACATACTTATGGTTTACCTCTAGGCCCCGCTCGGCTAAGGCTTTTTTGTACCCTTGGAAACGCCGAACGGCGACTCCCTGGGGAAACAATTCACCGGTCAACAAACCAATCTTTTCATGCCCCATTGTTAGTAGATATTGGGTGGCAAGATAACCACCGTATTCATCATCGATCTGCACGGTATAAAACCGACTGTGCTCCGCATAGGTATCCACCAGGACAACCGGTATTTCTATCTTTGTCAAAGAGGCGACCAATTCTTGATAAGCACCGACCACAATCAGGCCATCCAAATCCCGCTGCTGAACCAGATTTGTCACCGCTTGCGGCCGGTCGCTTATCCCCATCAGTAAAATGTGGTAATGATGCTTAGAAGTGACAACTTCCACGCCCCGCACCAGTTCGCTGTAGAAGGGGTTATCAAACATGACCCCTTGTTTCGTATCTTCATCCCAATAGGGAATTAACACCCCAATCAGGTTGGTCCGGTAGTTGGCGAGCCCCCGCGCACTATAGTTGGGACGGTAATTCAGTTCTTTGATCGCTTGTAATACTTTATCTCTCGTCTCCGGAGTGACCGGTTTGGTGTTGTTGATAATATAAGAAACCGTGGCGATCGAGACGCCAGCCTTTTTTGCAATGTCCTTAATTGTTACTCTCATGCCTTAACCACCTCGGGTTAAACGCTTAACTAATAATACTTTCGCTCTTGACCCGGAAATTCCTGCTTTAGCCAGAAAATTTTTTAATGCTCATCTACAAGTATAAATAGATATTGACAAAAGATTAAAAGCGAGGTATTTTATAAACCGCTGGGTGGCCGGAAGAAAAGCCCATAATGATTACATAAAGGATGTGAATCGTTTGTACGGAAAGATTGTTGGCTATCGTGTTGAACCGAACAAAGTAGTCATTG
>DUQQ01000010.1 GCA_012837705.1 Hydrogenispora sp. | reverse complement strand
TACTGAAAAAGGAGATGTCCAGATCATAGAGGTCAATCCGCGGTTTGGCGGGGCTTCTACTCTAAGTCAGGCGGTCGGTTTAGATAGCTTTTATTGGTTTCTTTTAGAAGCCAATGGATACGACCTAAAAGGAATTCCCTTTATTCGGGCTACAAAAGAGAAGAGATTGATTCGTCATGTGAGTGATTTAATTGTCTAGCTTAGGAGAATACTTGTTAACAAAACGAAAAAAGAATGGTGACTTTAATGCCCAAGATTATGCCGGTGTTTGGGACAAGGCCGGAAGCGATCAAAATGGCGCCTCTGATCAAGGCTTTGGAAGAAAAGGAAAACATTGAAACAATTACTATAGTAACCGCGCAACACCGGGAAATGCTAGATCAGGTTCTAAAACTGTTTAAGATTAAACCAGTTTATGATCTGAATATAATGAAGCCCGGGCAATCATTGACCGAGATTATGACGGGTGTTTTGGCTGGGATTGAGGAAATCATTAGTCAAGAGAAACCGGATCTGGTTTTAGTACATGGTGATACTTCAACGACTTTTGCCAGCAGCCTGGCTGCTTTTTATCAAAAAATACCAGTCGGTCATGTCGAAGCAGGTCTTAGGACTTATAGCAAATACTCTCCTTATCCGGAGGAGATGAATCGAAAGCTGACTGGGTGTTTGGCCGATCTCCATTTTGCACCGACCCAAACGGCGAAGGAGGCTTTACTTAAAGAGGGAGTTCCGGCTGGGCAAATTTATGTGACCGGGAATACGGTGATTGATGCTTTACTGCAGACGGTAAATAAAGGATATGTATTTAAAAACGCTATTTTAAAGCAGTTGGATTTTGATAACAAAAGGATCATTTTAATTACGGCGCACCGCCGGGAGAACATCGGGGAACGGATGGAACAGATTTTTCAGGCCGTAAAAGTGCTTGTGGAACAGCATGATGATATAGAAGTTGTCTACCCGGTCCATTTGAACCCGCTTGTTCAAGAACGGGCGCAAAAAATATTTGGCGATATTGAGCGGGTAAGGATGATTCCACCCTTGACGTACGAGGAGTTTGTTAACCTGATGGACCGTTGTTACCTGGTGCTCACCGATTCAGGTGGCTTGCAGGAGGAAGCGCCGGCGCTTGGTAAACCGGTATTAGTACTAAGGGACACGACCGAAAGGCCGGAAGCGGTTATAGCAGGGACGGTCAGACTAGTCGGCACCGACCAGGAAAGGATTGTTGCGGAAAGCACATTGTTATTAACCGATCCGGTTGTATACCAAAGAATGTCGACAGCAATCAACCCTTATGGTGATGGGAAGGCAGCGGAACGGATTTGCCAGGCGATCCTTTACTATTTTAGACTAAACCCCACACGACCGGAAGAATATAGTATTGAAACTTGATCTTCTGGGGAGAAAATCAAAGGAAATTGATGTAAATAACTATTTTGTAGATAGAAAACGGGATTAATTCAAGGGCAGGTGTTTCGTATGAACATTGCAGTCATTTTAGCGGGCGGGATTGGGAACCGGATGGGAATTGTTGACAAACCCAAACAGTTTATTGATATTTATGGTAAGCCCATTATTGTTCATACCTTGGAGGTGTTTGATAATCATCCGGAGATCGATGCCATTGCTGTGGTTTGTTTAAATGAGTGGATGGATGATTTACGGATCTTATTGAGAAAATATGAGATTAATAAGGTGAAGTGGCTGGTCGAGGGGGGCGAAACCCGGCAGTTGTCGGTCTATAACGCGGTACAAACCCTCGCGGTGGAATGCTCCGATGACGACATTATTGTCGTTCACGATTCGGTTCGCCCGTTAGTAACCCATAAAATAATCAGCAGTAATATCGCGGGGGCCAAGCAGTTTGGGGCGGTTGATACGGTGGTCCCGACCGCCGATACGATTGTTCGAAGTGTCGATGGGGAAAAAATTAATGAAATACCATTACGCAGTGAATTGTATCTTGGCCAGACGCCCCAAAGTTTCCGATTATCCTTACTTAAGAGGGCACACGAAAAGGCTAGAGCAGAAAAGAACATAAATTCGACCGATGATTGTCAGCTGGTTTTGCAGTTGGGGGAAGAAGTTCATCTTGTCCAAGGGGAAAAATTAAACTTTAAGATCACATCGTTTGATGATCTTCTCTTGTTGAAAGCAGTGATTAAACTCGGGAAGACGGAGATCTTGTAATGCTGGGTAAAAGCTTTAAAATTGTTGAACCGCGTCGTTTCGACCTTTATATCGATGATCTGGTTTGCGCGTCGGATGAGGCAATCGTGAAAATTGAATACGCCGCGATCTGTAAAGCAGATCTCCGTTATTACTTAGGCGCTAGAGACAAAAGAACCTTAGGTTTTAAATACCCGATGAATCTCTTACATGAGGCGGTCGGGTCGATTATTCTGGATAGAACCAACCGTTTTAAAGTGGGAGAACGTGTGGTTTTAGTGCCGAATATTGTCCCGAAGGAGAAACATGATTGTGCGCATTGTGTCTGTGCACGGCCGGATCTGGGTGAAAACTACTGCCCGAATTCCTTTTTTGCATCGAGCAACTATAATGGTTTTGCCCGGGAATATGTTAACTATCCGGTTGAATATTTGCTGAAGATACCGATAAATTTAGAACTCCAACTGGCGACTTTTGCTGAACTTATCTCCGTAGCAATTTCAGCCTATCGGAGATTAAGCCTGAACGGTAAAGAAACAATCGGGGTTTGGGGCGACGGAATTGTAGGTTATCTACTGAGTACCACT
>DUQQ01000009.1 GCA_012837705.1 Hydrogenispora sp. | reverse complement strand
GGGTGTTCCATAACGACCGGCTGGTTGGTGAGTTGTCGGGAGTGGAAACCCGGATGTATGGGCTTCTCAGCGGTAGAGCCAGGAGTGCCTACCTTAATCTGCATATTCCTGAATACGGCCGGGTTACCATGCGCCACGTTCGGTCAAAAACGAAAATCGGTTATAAAAAGAACCGGGACGCACCGGTGATCACGATCAAGATTAAAGCCCGTGGTATTCTCGGGGAATCGACTGCTATGGCGGTTAAATTGAACCGGCAAGATCGACGACGGATTAACAGTGCGGTTAGCGCCTTTTTAGAACGGGAGATGCGTAAAACCCTCGACAAACTGCAAGGTTTCGGCGCGGATCTTCTGGCGCTCGGGGAAGTATACCGGATTAATAATCCGTTGACTTGGGAACCCTCCGCTTGGGAACAGCTTTACCCGCAGATGCCCATAGAAGTAAAAGTCCAGTTCACCATGGACAACTACGGTGTTATGCGGTAGGGATTGTCTAAAATAGGGGCACGGCTCCAGACGATGCTTGAAAAAACTAAACTCCCACGAGGTGGGAGTTTTTTATTGGCGCAGGGTGCTATCGGCTAAAAAGTTGTTTCACCCCGATATGTCTCGGGAGTTTCGCGCGGTTAAGAAGATGGTTTGGTGCCGCGGACAAGATAAATAGCGGGCATTGACAAAATGGCGACAAACAATTTTAAAAACACGTTTGTGGTAAAAATCGCGAGGATCACCGGAAAGGCATGTACACCGTAAAAGGCAACGAGTACAAATAAAAGCGAGTCTACGGGCACACTGATTATATTAGAGGCTAACACCCGCCCCCATTGCATACGGTGCGCAAATTTCTTGACCCAGATTTCATAGACTTGCCCGTCAATTAACTCCGCAACGACTTCGGCAATGATGGAAGCAAGCGTAATCCGGAAAACCGGGGATAAAACCAGCCCAAATTCGGCTTGTAAGCCAACGGACGGGTCCGGAGGCAAAAGCGCGACCAGCCAGAACAAGCCGGCCATAAAGAGGTTGATCCCAGCAGCGAGAAAAATGAGAAGGCGTGCTACTTTTAGGCCGGCTACTTTGTGGACAAGATCCCGCAGGGTAAAGGTGATCGGGTAAATTAAAGTTCCCGCATCCATACTAAAGCCGAACAAGGAGATGATTTTTAAACTGGTGATGTCGGACAACATCTGGGCGGCAACGTAGAGTACGGAGAGGATAATTACGGTACGAAGAAAGTCTTTCTTTCCCAAAAGAAACAGCTCCTTTGTTTTTTTATTGTGGTGGGTATCCGCGACCACCAATTCTAATGAGCAGACAAGGCTTCCCATTCCCTATTGTGTTCATTATCACACCCAAATTTCCTTCCTGGCTCTTTCCGATCTATACGGTTTTAGGAAGGTTTTTTCTTTTGCCAATGGGGTGCGGGGGCATGACGCAAAAGGAAAAATAGGAAGACTGACGAAGTGATTACCACAAAATGCATAGAGGAAAAGGAAGCCTCATAAGGTACTTTTAGAAAGGAACAGTGGGAGTTTCAGCGTTCTTTTTTTACGAATTTAAGGGGGAATCGAAATGAATTCCGGAATTAAAGGCGGTTTAATCCTTGGGGTATCATTAATCATCGCGGCGGTCATCTTTGGCTCCTATTTTTACCGGGCGCAGAGTCCGGGGCAGACCATCAGTGTGGTCGGGGCCGCCTCCCAGGATTTTGAGGCGGATCAGGTGAAGTGGACGCTCAATATCGAAGAGGAAGTTTTGGGTGACAACCTGACGGCCGGTTATGTAAAACTTCAAGCGGTCCGGGAAAAAATTTTTGCCTTGCTTGAAACAAAAGGTATCGGGCGCGATTGTATCACTATGAAACCGGCCCACGTCTATAAGGAGTATGATTACAACGGGAACACCCGGGTTTTTCGCGGGTACCAATTCCAACAGACGATTTACGTCATTACCGACCAGGTTGAAGCGGTGGAAGCCTTGGCTTTTGATCCGGTGGAACTACTGGCCGGAGGGACGATCAACTCGAGTTTGGAATACTTCTATTCTGGTATCGATGAATTGAAAAAGGAACTGGTGGGGGAAGCGACCAGAAATGCCCGGGAACGGGCGGAAAAGATGGTGGAACAGACCGATGTGCAGATTGGCAAGATCGTTTCCGTCCGTTCTGGCGTGTTTCAGATCACCGAACCCAATTCAACCCGGGTCGAAGCCTATGGCATCCATGATACCTCGACCCGTCGGCAACAGATCCGGGTCACGGCCCATGTCACGTTTAACCTGAAATAAGCACAAAAAACCGGAGGCAGATGCACCTCCGGTTTTTTGTCAGTTTATACGTTCCCTTTTTTCTTGTTCTGATTTAGTGGTTCTGGGTTTCGTGCCTTAAAACCTGCTGATTTAACGCTGCTTTACGCTGTAGGCACCAAACGGCGTCTATTTGGATTTGGTTTTCGAATAAACATCAAAGGCGACGGCCATTAAAAGGACAAAACCTTTGATTGTCATCTGCCAATCGCTACCGATCCCCATAATCGACATCCCGTTGTTGAGCACGCCCATCACTAAAGCCCCGATGATCGCCCCAATTACCGTGCCAATACCGCCGGTGGAAGAGGCACCGCCGATAAAACAAGCGGCGATCGCATCCATTTCAAAGCCATTACCCATCAAAGGAAAAGCCGAATTGGTACGGGCGGCAAAAGCGATCCCGGCGATGGCCGATAATACTGACATGTTCAAGTACACAAAGAACAGAACTTTTTTGGTGTCAATTCCCGAAAGGATGGCGGCCTTCTCATTACCACCCAAAGCATAGATATAGCGGCCGGGTACTGTTTTGGTGGTAAAGAAATGATAGACAAAGATTAAAACACCAAGAATCACCAGAATGATCGGAAGCCCCTTATGGGCGGCTAACGCCAGGGCAAAGAGGTTGATCGCCAGGATCACAATGATCAGCTGGGCGACGAAGAGCGAGCGCGGCATAATCTCCCTGCTATTTTCAAACTTCCTTTTCCGGTTTCTGATTTGGACATACAGGAGAAGCAGCGAGGACACCGCCGCAATAACGATGGGTGTCATGTTTAAATTCGTAAGATTAGGGAAGATATCCGGGATATATCCGGAGCTAATCTTCTGAAAGGATCGGGGGAAAGGCGATAAGGTCAACCCCTTTAGAATGGTATTGGTTAGCCCGCGGAAGATAAGCATCCCGGCAAGGGTCGCGATGAAGGGAGGGATCCGCACGTAAGCAATCCAGAAACCCTGCCAGCTTCCGATCACCGCGCCAATCAGGAGTCCGATGGTGAGAGCGAGAGTAACATCCATTTTTTTGTTGATAACCAGCGTCCCCACGATGGCAGCGGTGAAAGCCGCTACTGAACCAACAGAGAGATCAATGTTACCACCAGTTAGAATACAGAGCGTCATTCCAATGGCCAAGATTAAAACGTAACTGTTTTGCAGAATGAGATTGGTCACATTCATCGGGACCAAAAGAACACCGTCTGTCGCAATTTGGAAAAAGATCATAATGACAATTAAGGCAATAAGCATCGCATATTGGCGCATATTGGTTCTTATTGTGTAGCCAATCGAGGTAACTTTAGCCGCCGGTTTCATCTTTCCATTTTCCATCAGTAACGCCCCCTATTACTCTGCATAATGCATTTCATTATACTTTCCTGCGACGCCTCTTCTTTCATGAGCTCGCCGACGATTCTTCCTTCGTTCATCACATAAATTCGATCGCAGATTCCCAGGATTTCGGGAAGTTCCGAGGAGATAAAGATGATTGCTTTGCCCTCCTCAGCCAGCTGATTGATGATGTTATAAATTTCATATTTTGCGCCGACATCGATTCCCCGTGTAGGTTCGTCGAGGATTAAAACATCCGGAGCGGCAAAGATCCACTTTGCCAGCACTACTTTCTGTTGGTTTCCTCCGGAGAGGTTTTGTACTTTCTGAAAGATACTGGACGATTTTATATTCAGTTTTTCCCGATAGGTTGTGGCTGCTGCGTTCTCCAGATCATCATCGATGATCCCTCTTTTACTGATCTTATTCAAACTTGATAAAGATATATTGTGTTTGATATCCTCAATACCAATCAAACCAGCGGTTTTCCGGTCTTCGGTTACATAGGCCAGACCATTATTAATGGCTTGTTGAACGGTGTCGAGCTGGAGTTCTCTTCCGTCCTTAAAGACCTGCCCGCTTATATTTCTGCCATAAGCTTTTCCGAAGATGCTCATGGCAAACTCGGTTCGCCCGGAACCCATCAGCCCCGAGATGCCGACAATCTCTCCTTTATGCACCTTAAGGCTGACATCTTTGATCACTTTGCGCCCTTCGATGAGGGGGTCATAGACGTTCCAGTTTTTCACCTCAAAATAGACATCACCGATCCTGGGTTGGCGTTTCGGGAACCGGTCAACCAACTCCCGGCCGACCATTCCTTTGATGATCCGGTCCTCGTTGATCCCACCGTGTTCAACTTGGAGTGTTTCGATGGTGGCACCATCCCGGAGAATGGTGATGGAGTCAGCGACTTTAATCACCTCATGCAGTTTGTGGGAGATGAGGATGGAAGTAATCCCGTTCTTTTTTAACTCCAGGAGGAGTCTTAACAAGTTATCCGCATCTTCTTCATTGAGCGCGGCTGTAGGCTCGTCCAGGATCAAAAGTTGCACGTCTTTAGCCAAGGCTTTGGCAATCTCCACTAGTTGCTGTTTCCCGACCCCCAGGTCTTTAATGAGCATATGGGGGTTATCATGAAGACCGACCATTCTTAGGATCTTGGTCGCTTCGGAGTAGGTTTTTTCCCAATCGATCACACCGCGTTTTGCCCGTTCGTTACCGAGAAAAATGTTTTCGCCGATGGAAAGGTAGGGGACAAGCGCCAGTTCCTGGTGGATGATGACAATGCCATTTTTTTCACTGTCTCTGATGCTTCTGAAAACACAATGTTTCCCCTTATAGAAAATGTCCCCGCTGTAAGTCCCGTAGGGAAGTACGCCGCTTAAGATATTCATGAGCGTAGATTTACCAGCACCGTTTTCTCCGACCAGAGCATGGATCTCGCCAGCGGTAACTTTGAAATTGACATTGTTGAGTGCTTTAACACCACCAAAATTTTTCGTGATGTTTTTCATCTCAAGTATTGTTTGCATCTAATCCCGCCCTTTGCTCATGTTCCCATGGTTTAGAGGTTCTGGGCAGATTCCCGTGTTGAATCTGCCCAGAACACCGTGGAATTTCATTTTTCGGGATTACCGAACCGACCTTTCGTTTGGTAATCCCTTATCCTCAAAACAGCTTCTTTGCGTAAGTGTCCGTTCTCACTGGCTACCGCGTAGATTAATACTGACTTTTCAATTATTGCTGGAGATCCGCTTCGGTGTAGTATCCGCTGTCAATGAGCAATTCTTTATAGTTATTGGCGTCAGCATAAACCGGCTCACACAGGAAGGAGGGGACTTTCTTGACACCGTTATGGTAGGTTTCCGTGTCGTTGACCGGTGCTTCTTCCCCTTTCATGATGGCTTCGACCATTTCGACCACTTTGGCCGCCAGGGTTCTGGTGTCCTTGAAGATGGACATGGACTGTTCCCCGTTGATCATGGCGATCACATTGGGTTTGTCGCAGTCTTGGCCGGTGATGATCGGGAACGGTTTATCAGGAGTACCGAAACCGGCGTTTCGGAGGGAGGTGACAATCCCAATTGCCAAGCTGTCGTTGGGGGAGAGGACGGCATCAAGTTTACGGCCACCGGCATAATGGGCGGTAATCAAGTTATCCATCCGGGCTTGGGCGTCGGCCGAATCCCATCCATGAATGGCAATGGTCGTGAACTCCGTTTGTTTACTGGGCACGATCAGTTTTCCGGCGTCGATATACGGCTGGAGGATACTCATCGCACCACCGTTGAAGAAATAAGCGTTGTTGTCGTCGGGGGAACCAGCAAACAGTTCAATATTGAAGGGACCATCTTTCTCTTTCAAGCCGAGCTTCTCTTCGATGTATTTACCTTGAATCACACCCACTTGGAAGTTGTCGAAGGTCGCGTAGTAGTCCACATGCTCGGAGTTCATAATCAAGCGGTCGTAAGCAATAACTTTAATATCGTTCTCCGCGGCTTTCCGTAAGACTTCGGTCAAAGCCGAACCGTCAATGGAGGCAATGACCAGCACCTTACATTTTTTCGTAATCATATTTTCCAACTGTTGAATCTGGGTGTTAACGTCGTTGTTGGCATATTGGAGGTCAACTTTGAAACCCTTTTCTTCCAGTTTCGCCTTCATGTTGGCACCGTCTTGGTTCCAACGTTGCAAGGACTGGGTGGGCATCGCCACACCGATCAAGTTCTCATCGGCTTTCTTTTTAAAGCATCCGGTTAAGCTAAAGACAAGGAGAACCACGCATAAGACGAGCAAACATTTTTTCATTGAGCTTCTACCCCTTCCTTTTGAAAAATTTTCTTTGAGCACACCCTGAAAAACGTGAGGAACTGATTAACTTGGCGATCACCCCATTTCATTTCGGAGCTATAATCTATGGCTTAAAAGTAGATCTCAGGTTTTTGCCCATGCTGGTAATGTTCAGCCACTCATACCTGCGGCATTAAATGACGAAGGGAATTAGGTCAAAGCTGGATGAGTAATGACCGGCTAATATTTTCCGGATGCTAGCTGCGGACTATAGTTTGACGTGGGTTGAGATGGGTGTAGCATGTGAAAGGAGGATACTTACTGTGACAAATCTTCAGCGGGCGAGGCGTAACCAGTGGTCAGAAGAAATTTCCTAAGCCCGACCCGTCCTAACTGAAGATCGGAGTTTGGCGCAAAGTTAATGTAAAGGTAACACAAACGTTTGTGAAGAGTTATCCAATTAATATGTCGCACA
Source organism: Hydrogenispora sp. (assembly GCA_012837705.1). Taxonomy (GTDB): domain Bacteria; phylum Bacillota; class UBA4882; order UBA10575; family UBA10575; genus Capillibacterium. The sequence goes on along the minus strand of DUQQ01000009.1, from coordinate 41,027 downwards.
ATTAATATGTCGCAATATTATTTATAATCCATTACTAAATATTAAACACAAATCGCTTTTTTCCTCTCTAAAAATCACGGTATCGAAGAAAAATATATCCGGAAGGGAAGAAAAGAATGCTTTCGAGGCGAATCACCGTTTGAAAAGGGGGTTAGGGAAGCGCGGAGGGAATTTAAAGCAGGAATCGGTTGAACGACCAAGAATAAATTGTAGATCCATCGCTCGAAATGGAAAAAATAGATTAATATGCTTAAACCAGTCTAGTTTAGACGGCAGTTCTCAAGGAGGCACGAAAATGACGGAACGTTCAATTCACCCTCTTGCCGGGCAGCAGGCCCGACCAGAGGACCTTTATACCAAGGAACAGATTTCTACTTGGTACACTAATCCAGACGGCCCCTTACAGCCGGTCAAGAACGGAACATCTGGACACCGGGGCCATACCGGTGTCGGTTTTTCCGCGACCCACGTGGCAGCTTTGACCCAAGCGTTGGTTGATATCCGGCGTGAACGGGGTACCTTTGGACCGGTGCTCCCGGAAGATCTTAAGGAGAAACCGCTCGGTCCGGTGGTGATGGGCAAGGATGTGCGTTTTGCTTCGGATCTAGCCCAAGAAACGGCGGTGGAGGTTTTTGCCGGGAACGGAATGAAAGTTCTTCTCCATCGGGGCGGGCGGAGTACCCCGACTCCGGTGATCTCCCATGCCATCTTGACCCGGGTTGCCCAGGGCGAAAAGGTGGAAGGGGTCATTATTACTGCTTCCCATAACCCCCCTGAAGATGCCGGGTATAAGAGTAACGGGTTGGACGGTGGTCCCAATACCCGGACCGAACCGATCGATGAAAAGGGCAACTATTATCTTAAACATAGTACCGAGATTAAACGGCTGCCCTACCAGACCGCGGTGGAAAAGGGGCTGGTCGAAGAGATTGACCTGGTTACCCCCTACGTCCGGGAGTTGGGCGGTGTGGTCGATATGGAGCTGATTAAAAAGGAGCGCTTTGCCGTCACGCCCCTTGGTGGGTCCGCCAACGGCTACTATGAGGCGGTTAATGCGCTGTATGGCACCCAAATCGAAGTGGTCCTTTCGGAGGCGGATCCCACCTCTTCCCGCCGGACCTATGACTGGGACGGTAAGCTTCGTGGTGACCCCTCCTCCCACTACGTGATGATGGCGGTGCAGGGGATGCGGGAGAAACTGCGGGTGCCCTTTATCGGCGCCAATGATAATGATGCGGACCGCTTCGGGGGTGAGGACGGGACCGGAATCTTAAACCCCAACCATGTTCTGTGTGTCCTCTTCAACTACCTGGCCGCTAATCGGGACTTTCCGGCGGCGATGGGGGTTGGGCGCACGATCGGGACGACCCACTTGTTGGACCGGATCGCGGCCCACTACGGTCGTCCGGCTTATGAAGTAAATGTCGGCTTTAAACATTACGTAGCCGGGTTGAGGACGGGGAAATACGTCTTGGCCGGGGAAGAGAGTGCCGGGGTTTCCTTTCCGCGCCGGGATGGCAGCCTTTGGGTGACGGAAAAGGACGGGATCGCCGCGGTCCTGTTGATGATGGAAATCATGGCCGCCACCGGTAAAGATATCGGCACCCTCTACCGGGAGCTGGAGCAGCAGTACGGTCCTTATCAGTATGAACGGGAAGACCAGTCGGCCCGTCCGGAGCAGAAGGCCCGCTTAAGCCAACTGGCGGCCGACCCGAACCAGGTGAAGGCGCTTCTTGCCGGGAAGAAGGTGGCGGGACGGACGATTGAGCGCCTGGTGGTCGGGGATGGGATTAAAGTGGTTTTATCCGGCGGCGTTTGGGTCCTGAAACGGGCCTCCGGAACCGAGAACATCATCAAGGATTACCGCGAAGAACAAGGTGAGTCTCTGGCGACGGCGCGTAAAGCCTCGGAGGAGATCGGCGCTTACCTGGGGCTCAATTAATCCTTGGCGAAAAGAAAACCCGCTGTGCAAGCGGGTTTTTCTTGTAGTAGGAAAAAAGACATTTTTGGACCGGTTTTCTTTATTTTAGGCTTTATGGTCGAGCTTAATCCGGATCGTGGTCGACCCCTTTTCCGCCAGTTGGAAAGGGATGCGTTGTCCGGCAAACTGTAGTTCATAATCGCCGAGAAAGCCCCGGAATTTGATCTTCCCTTCCGCATCCGTGTGGAAGCTGGTCGGCGGTAGCCACCATTCACCCTTGATTAATTTCAACAGTTCTTGGTAGGCCGGTTTCGGTGATCCGTCGGCCCGCAATAGACCGCTGGGGGCATTGAGCCATTGCCCGTCGTTCAGATCCCACCAGGTGATGCCGGTGACCAACGGATGGGCCATCAGGGTTTTATAGTGGAGCACGGTTTCTTCGGCTTGCCGTTCCTCGCCCTCCGGGGTGCTGGGCCAGTCGGTAACTTGGTAGTCATTGAGGTCCACAATCTCCGGCGGCATCAGATGCCCGGAGACCAGTGTCGTTTCGGTAAAATGAATCGGCCGGTTAAAGCGGGCGAAACGCTCTAAAACCCATTCGGTCTTTTCTACGCCCCAATACCCCTGGTGCATATGGGATTGGATCCCAATGACATCGATCTCTACTCCGGCCTCTAAACAGCCTTCGACCAGAATATCGTAGGCGGGCGAAACATCAAAGTCATTGAGGAGCAGCGTTGCTTTGGGGTTAGCTTGGCGGGCCGCCGTAAACATGGTTTTAATGATCTTGATCCGCCCCAATTCTTTGCAGATCCGGGTAATCCCATTGTCGTATTTGTTAAAGATCGGCATAATGACCGCTTCGTTCACCACATCCCAGCTGTCAATGATGCCGGCGAAGGTTGAAACCTCCCGTTTAATCCGGCCGGTCTGTGCTTCCAAGATCTCGGCATTGGACATCTCCAGAAGCCATTTGGCCGTTTCCGTATGCCAGCAGAGGGGATGGCCTTTGATCGGAATCTTTCGTTCGTTGCACCAGCGGGCCGCCTTGAGCAGCCTTTCGGTATCCGGGTGTCCTGGTTGCGGTTCAAACCGTCCCCAGTAAAAAGTGAGGGTTATGTAATTCATGAGGTTTAAGAAATGTGCGGTAATCTTTTCGTTGCGCTCCTTTTGTGCACCGGTCAGTTCGTTGTTGACCAGGGGCACCAGGAAATGACCGTTGCTGCCGAAGAGAAACCGGTGGTTTAGTTGGGCGACTTCGATTTCCTGCCCAGTAAGGGGACTATTGTCTTCCTTGGTTACCACCAGCGTTACTTCGGTGGAGCGGTGTTCTTTAATCCGGGCATCCAAATTTCCCATAGGGCAACTCCTCCTTTACAAAATGATGTTCGCCAAAGCCATTCATTCATCCGCAGCGACTAAAGATCAATGCTTACAAAAAGGGGCCATCTTAACGATAAATCGCCTATTACTGATCGTCGACTTGGAACCATGATTACATAAGAGGCTTTTTCACAAATATAATTCAGGAAATTCGGAACTATTCCGGCGACCTGCTCCGGAAGTTGTCAGCGGTGAAAATATAATATAAAATTAAAGGGTTAAACCGGCTCTACTCCAAGGCTTCACGGGTCTTTAAAATCAGAAGTGGTTGCGGAAATGGGCACGGACAAGGGGGAAGATCGATGCTTAAGTGGCCAACTGCCGAACGGGTGCAGGTCATCCAAGGCGATATCACCAAGGTTAAAGTTGACGCCATTGTCAATGCCGCTAACAACAGTCTCCTGGGGGGCGGCGGGGTTGACGGGGCCATTCACCGGGCTGGGGGACCAGAGATTCTGGCCGCGTGCGAAAAGATTCGGGCACAGCAAGGGGGTTGTCCCACCGGGGAAGCGGTGATTACCACCGCGGGGCGGTTGCCGGCGAAATATGTGATCCATACGGTGGGGCCGGTGTGGTCCGGTGGTGAAAAGGGGGAGCCACGGCTGCTCGCCAAATGTTACCGGAATAGTTTAGCGCTGGCCGTCGAAAACGCGGTGACGACCATCGCCTTTCCCAACATCAGTACCGGGGTTTATCGCTTTCCCAAAGAACTGGCCGCCGGGATTGCCCTGCAGACGGTGGCGGCCTTCTTGAAGGAGGATCAACAGATTAAAAAAGTTATTTTTGTCTGTTTTGACCGGGAGAACTACGAACTTTACGCAAGAACGCTTGACGAACTAAAGAGGAATGACAATTAAGTGGGGGGCAGGGAGAGGGCTCTGCCGAGGGGAGAGTTTGCCCGAAGGGGTATTTGGTAATTAATAACCGTAAAAGGAGGACCATTCATGATTCGGAAAAGCGAAGAAAGACAAGTTACGTATAAGGAGAACGTCTTCCAAGGGGAAGGTGGGATCACCATCCGGAATCTGCTCAACGGGCCGGAGGAAATGTATGGTAAGGGGCGGGCTTTTGCCCATAATACACTGGCGCCCGGAAGCTCCCTGGGGTTTCATGTCCACCAGAACGAGGGTGAAGCCTATTACATTCTCAGCGGAACGGGTGAGTTTAATGATAACGGAACCATTGTCACCGTGGCGGCGGGTGATGTCACCTTTACCGGTGCCGGGGAAGGGCACGCTTTGAAGAACACTGGTACTGAACCGCTAGAGTTTATTGCGCTGATTATCTACGAATAAAGGGCGAAAAGACAAGTCTCTTCGCCATGGGGACCAGGAAACCGGGGGCAAAGGCCGCCGGTTTTTTGTGTTTAAATATTATCCTATTGACATAATATAGCTTCTTAGCTAAACTACTCTTAGCTAATTTAGCTAAGATTCGGAAAAAGGAGGGCGGAAGATGATTGTGACCTCAACCGAAATCCAGAATAATTTCGGAAAGTACTTGCAACTGGCGGCGGGGGAAGAGATCGTGATCACCAAGAATGGTCGTGCGGTAGCCAAGTTAACGGCGCTCCAAGCGCGGTCAGTAGCTGGGGCAGAAGAAGGAAAGGGGGTAGCGGAAAACGCTGTTCCTTATGGTGATGGCCCGTGGCCGGCTTCTTACGAGGAGTTTTTGGAACTGACGAAAAATACGGAGGAGCGCTACGAATATATTGACGGGGAGATCTACCTTTTAGCTTCGCCCAAAACGGCGCATCAGATTGTTTTAACCGAGCTCTTTGGGATCTTCTACAACTGGTTTGCCGGAAAGAAATGCCGGCCGATGGTCGCACCCTACGACATCACGCTCCACCGGAATCCGGAGAATATTAATGTGGTCCAGCCCGATCTGATGGTGATCTGCGATCTGGAAGAAAAGTTGGACGCTAATGATTACTACCAGGGGGTGCCCACCTTGCTGGTGGAGATCTTGTCCGAAAACACGCAACGGAAAGACTTAATCACCAAACTGGATCTTTATCTGTCGTGCGGGGTGCAGGAATACTGGATCGTGAATCCCCTAAATCAGGAGGTTACGGTCTACCAATTTGCCGACAAAAATATCAAACAAAGCGCGACTTACCGTAAAAAAGAAAAAGCCCAGTCGTTTACCTTTGCCGGGTTAACGGCAGAGCTTGACCGGGTTTTTCATGGAGTGTAACAAGCAAGTCTAGTCGTTAAAGTAATGTTTTACCACCGAAGCCACAAAGCGCAAAACCTAATCTTTTAAGTAAAGCGCCCCTTTGACAAACTTCATCAATTGTTCCACTAAAAGCTCGTCATCGGCAAAAACATCCTCGCCCACAAACATTTTCAGCCGTTCTTTGTAATACTCACAAGTATAGGAGAATTGTAACAGGATAAAGAGGTTATCGAGGAAGAAAGCAAAATATTTGGGATTGATATTGGGCCGGGCGTCCTCATTTTTCTGAGCCTCTGCGATAAAAGCGGCATAAAGCTGGGCTGTTACTCCTTCCATCTGGGAGACGATCCTCTGGACGAACTCAGCATTATTCTCGGTGGTCATCTGGTTGTAAAGTTTAGTCAGATAAATGTTTTCCCGGGAATGAAACTGAATAGCCCGGACGATCTTTTCCACGGTACTTAAAAAATCCATCTTTAGGCTGATGATCTCATTCAAAGTCGTACTTAGCTTATTTACGGAGATACTCACCGTCATCATGTACAGATCATGTTTGTTCTTGAAGTACTTATACATGGAACCAACGCTAATACCAGCCTTTTTCGCAATTACATTGATGTTGGCACCGTCAAAACCATGTTCGGCAAATTCGATAATGGCGGTTTGGAGAATTTTCTCCTGTTTATCGGTGGGGAGTTTACGAAAGGAATCAGTATTGAAGAAAAGCATAAGATTGTCACCTCAATGCGTAGATTAGCGAGGAGCACCACAGCAAACCACACACAATTTAACTTGATTATAACACGGCAAAGGGGAGGTGGCAATTGCTGTCAAAAAACGGCATAAAGCCACCAGCGCGTTAATAAAGGGTTATTATTGACTTACATAACGATTAATGGTAAGATTAGGATAACGAGTGAGCACTCACTCACCACACAAAATTTGGGAAAGAGGGGAGAAAAATGGGAGAAACTTTTGCCATTGCCCAATACCATGATGCGGACCAGATCATCAAACAACTGGATAATTTAATCCAACAACCGATCTATACCATCCGTCCGGATAAACTCCAAGATTATGTGGAGAATTATTTTAACAAAAAATGCGCCAAATCAAAGGCGATGATCGAAGAAGCGAGGCAGGTCATCCCCGGTGGCGTTCAGCACAACTTGGCATTTAACTACCCGTTTCCGTTGGTGATTACGAAAGCGGAAGGGGCCTACCTCTATGACCTGGATGGTAACCGCTATTACGATTTTTTACAAGCTGGCGGCCCGACGGTGTTGGGGAGTAATCCCGTCTCCGTACGGTCGAAGGTGATCGAGCTCTTGAATGATTGTGGCCCCTCCACCGGACTCTTCCATGAATACGAGTATAAGCTGGCCAAAAAGATCTCCGAAAACTTCAAAACGGTGGAGATGTTCCGGATGCTTGGTTCCGGGACCGAAGCCTGTATGGCGGCGATCCGGGTGGCCCGCCTGGCCACGAAGAAGAAGTACGTCCTGAAGATGGGCGGGGCCTATCACGGCTGGAGTGACCAACTGGCCTACGGGATCCGGGTACCCGGTTCGAAATGGACCCAAGCCGGAGGCGTACCGCGGAACTGTTTCAAGTATACGCAGGAATTCTTCCCCAACGATCTCAACGACCTGGAGCGCAAACTCCGCCTTAATCAACTGCGCGGCGGGACGGCGGCGGTTATGATCGAGCCGGTAGGGCCGGAAAGCGGGACCAGACCGCTCCACTATGACTTCAACAAAGGCGTGGAAGCTTTATGCCGCAAGTACGGCGCGCTCCTCATCTTTGATGAAGTGGTCACCGCCTTCCGGATCGGGATGTCGGGGGCCCAGGGTTACTACGGTGTCTCCCCGGACTTAACCGTCTTTGGGAAAGCTGTGGCCGGTGGTTATCCGAGTGCCGGTGGTCTTGGCGGGAAAAAAGAATACATGAAACACCTCAGCGCCGGGATTGCCGGGGGCGGAAAACACAAGAAAGCGTTGGTGGGCGGGACGATGGCGGCCAACCCCTTAAGCTGCTTGGCCGGTTATTACACCCTTTGTGAGATTGAGCGGACCGGTGCCATCCCCAAAGCGGGACGGTTTGGGGACAAATTGACGGCGGGATTACAAAAGTTGATTGAGAAGTATCATCTGCCGTTCGTCGCCTTTAATCAGGGTTCCATCTGCCACCTGGAGACGGTGGGCACCATGCATTTTGCCATCAACTGGTCGAAACCGTGGCAGATTCCGGCCATTTTAAAAGCCACCTCGGAGCGGAAGAAAGAGATGGAACACATGGGTGCGGCCTATATGGCAGAAGGAATTGTGACTTTGGCGGGAAGCCGGCTCTATACCAGCGCCGCCTACGAAGACGAGATGCTCCCGGATATTTTGGCGCGGTTCGAAAATGTCTTCCAAAACGTGGCCGTCAAGGCGTAGGGGGAGATTGTGATGGAGATTAACCAAGCCCGCAGCGCGGTGCTGAAAGCCGGCCTTAGGCTGGTGGAAGCAGGGTTGATCGCGCGGACCTGGGGGAATGTCAGCTGTCGGGTGGATGCGGAGAGCTTCGTGATCACCCCCAGTGGCCGGAGTTACCAGTCCTTAACGGCGGACGATCTGGTTCAGGTTAAGATCGACGACCTGAGCTACCAAGGGCCGATCAAGCCTTCCTCCGAAAAGGGGATCCACGCCGAAGTTTATAAGCTGTATCCTGAGGTTAACTTCGTCATCCATACCCACCAGGAGAACGCCTCCGTCATTGCGGCGACGACCTTAAAGGAGATTCCGGTCGGCGGGGCCGACCCGCGACTGGGGAAGGCGGTGCTCTGTGCCGCTTACGCCCTGCCCGGGACGAAAGCCTTACGTAAAAATGTCCGTCAAGCCTTGGAAAAATCCACCGGCCAGGCGGTGATCATGAAACACCATGGCGCGCTTTGTTTTGGCCGGGATGCGGAAGAAACCTTTGCCGTTGCAGCGGCGTTGGAAAAGGTCTGTGCCGACCATGTGATCAATCAGTACTTGAAGCTAAGTGGAGCCACCGAGTATGATCCCTATGCCCTGGCCGTCTTTGCCCTCGGGGCAAAAAACGCGGCCTTAGCGGCGGAGAGCGCACGGTTGGATCTAGATGAGCAAAGGATCGCGGAACAGTTGACGATGGCCGGGCTTTACCCGACCATCTACCAGAAGAATCCACAGCTCAACGCGATCATCTTCAAGGCCACGCCGGAGCTGCAAGCGCTCTCGAGGGCAAACGTCAGGTTAAAACCGCTTTTGGATGATTTTGCCCAGATCATCGGCTTACAGGTTAGAACCTTTGATCGACAAGAGCAGGACCGGATTGCCCAGGCCCTCAGCAAATCCGCCGCTGTTCTGCTCAAAAATACCGGTGCCCTCTGCTGTGGGGCAAATGAAGAGGATGCCACTGCGGTGGCGATGATCCTGCAAAAATCCGCGAAAGCCTTGATTGGCGCTTCTTTATTCGGCAAAGTACGGCCGATCAACCGGTTTGAGAGTATGCTCATGCGGTTTGTTTACCTTAAAAAGTATGCCAAGCAGGCGTATGCGCCCGGGGCGGCAAGCCGTCGCCAGTAAAAAGCCGATAAAGGAGATTACAAAATGAGTACTTTTGTCATCGCTTATGACGTGGGTACAACCTCCATGAAAACCTGTCTGTTTGAACTGACGGACCAAATACGACTCGTCGCGGATGCGGTAGAAGGCTATGAACTTTACATGTTGGACAACGGCGGGGCGGAACAGGAGCCGGACGACTGGTGGCGGGCCATGTGCCGTGCGACCAAGCAGGTCTTAGCAGTGAGCGGCATTGCGCCCGACCAGATTGCCGGTCTTTCCTTCTGCGGACAGATGCAAGGGTTGGTGCTGGTCGATGCGGAAGGCGCGCCGGTCCGGCGGAGTATGAGTTACATGGATAACCGGGCAAAACAGGAACTGAAGGAAGGATTAGGCCGTGGGCTCAAAATCGCCGGGATGAACGCTTATAGGCTGCTCCACTCGATCCGGATCACCAAAGCGGTGGCGGCTAGTGTGAAGGATCCGGTCTGGAAGTATAAATGGGTTGAGCGGAACGAACCGGATAATTTCGCAAAGGTCTACAAATGGCTGGATGTGAAGGAATATTTAGTCCTCAAAACCACCGGCGAATTTGTGATGACCGAAGACAGCGCCTTTGCCACCTTGTTGTATGACACCCGCCCGGGACGGCGGGGGTTTAGTAAGAAGCTCTGTGCCATGTTGGGGGTCAACCCCCAACATCTACCCCGGGTGGTCAACTGTACCGACCTGGTTGGACGGATCACGCCACAAGCGGCAACGGAGTTGGGGTTGGCAGCCGGTACTCCCGTCTTTGGCGGTGGTGGCGACGCCGCGCTGATTGGGGTGGGGGCCGGAGCGGTCAAAGAAGGGAGCACCCATATTTATCTGGGTACTTCCGGTTGGGTCTCGACGGTCGTTCGCCGTCAGGCGTTGGATACGAAGAACATGATTGCTGCGATCATCGGGGCCCATCCCGACTATTTCCACTACTTTGCCGAGCTAGAGACGGCGGGGAAATGTCTAGAGTGGGTCCGGGACCATTTGGCATTGGATGAGATCAATATTTATCTCCGGGACAAAGACGGCGGATCGCTGGAGACCGTCAACATGAATCTGTACGATTTTATGATGGAGGCGATCAAGGATGTACCGCCGGGCAGTAACGGGGTGATCTTCACCCCTTGGCTCCACGGGAACCGTTGCCCCTTTGAGGACCCAAACGCCCGAGGGATGTTCTTCAACATCAGCCTCGAAACGGGCAAGACCGAGTTGATCCATGCTGTCCTGGAGGGGGTTTGTTACCACCTGAGATGGCAGTTGGAGGCGGCGGAACGGAAAGTGAAAGCCTCTTCCGCCGTCCGGCTGGTCGGGGGCGGCGCGCTGGCCCCACTGACCTGTCAGATCCTGGCCGATGTTTTGGGACGGGAGGTTGAGACCGTCAAACACCCGCAGAACAGCGGAGCCGTGGGGGCGGCGCTTGTGGCGGCGGTGGGGCTGGGCCTCATTCCCGACTTGACCGCCGCCGAGCAGATGGTCCCGCTTAAAGACCGGTATCGGCCGAATCCGGAGCATACCGCCGTCTACGACCGCTACTTCCCAATCTTCAAGGCTTTATATTATAATAACCGGGAAGCCTTCAGTCGGTTGAATGGGTAATGACAAACACTCCCTAGCCCAGTAAGTTCGGGCAAATGAAGGAGAGGAAAAAGAGAGTACCACCGCAAAATAATGCTGTCACAAGCGACGGGTAACGTGTGACAAGTAGAGAGTGGCCAGTCCGGAATGGCGATTAACGGATGACAAGAACTCGTAACGGGTAACAAGCAATGAGCGACGAGAAGGACAGGGGGAAAGGAAATGAACAGAACCGTGGCGGCGCAGAGGGCGTTCTTTCAATCGGGGGCGACGTTACCGTATGCATTTCGGGTGAAACAACTGAAGACATTGTATGGGGCGATCAAGAAAAATGAAGCGGAGATTATGGCCGCCTTAGAGCAGGATCTGGGGAAAGGCCCCTTTGAAAGTTACGCCACCGAGCTTTCCATGGTCTATAACGAGATTAAACACACCCTTAAGCACCTGAGGGGTTGGATGAAAGACCAACGGGTGCCGACGCCGGTGGCTAGTTTCGGCGGCCGGTCCTATATTCACCGCCAACCTTTGGGGGTCGTCTTGATCATGGCGCCCTGGAACTATCCTTTCCAGTTAACCATGGCGCCCCTGGTGGCGGCGATGGCTGCCGGGAACTGTGTTGTCCTCAAGCCTTCCCGTTATGCCCGCCGCACCTCGGCGCTGTTAGCCAAACTGATTACCGCCCATTTTCCCGCGGAATATATTGCCCTCTTTGAAGGGGGGAAAGAAGTCAACACTGCTCTCCTGGAGAACCGGTTTGACCATATCTTCTTCACCGGTAGTGTCCGGGTGGGGAAGATTGTAATGGCGGCGGCGGCTAAGCATTTGACCCCCGTCACGCTGGAACTGGGGGGCAAAAGCCCCTGTTTGGTGGACCAAACGGTCGGTGCGGCGGCGGACCTCGAAAAAACCGCGCAGCGGATCATCTGGGGGAAAGCCTTAAACGCCGGGCAAACCTGTGTTGCCCCCGATTACATTCTGGTGCACCAAGCGGTTAAACAGGATTTAATCAACGCGCTGCAAGCCGCGATCAGGAAGTTTTTGGGTGCCAATCCGTTGGCCTCGCCCGATTTCGGCAAGATCATCCACGCCGACGCCTTTGACCGTCTGCAAGGGATGATTACCGCGGAGAAGGACAAGATCATCTGTGGTGGCGCGGCGGACCGGGCGCAACTGAAGATCGAACTCACTTTGATCGACCAGCCAGCCCTGGACTCGCCATTGATGACGGAGGAGATCTTCGGGCCGATCCTGCCGATTATCTCTTATGAAGATCTGACGGAAGCGGTGGCGATCATCCGCGCGCGGGAAAAACCGCTGGCCCTTTACTTATTTACCAAAGATAAAAACCTGGAGGCCTGGGTGGTGAGGAATCTGCTTTATGGCGGGGGTTGCATTAATGATACCATTATGCATGTGGCCAATTACCATCTGCCCTTCGGCGGGGTGGGCGCCAGCGGCCTAGGTTCCTATCATGGGGAAAAAGGCTTTGCCACCTTTTCCCACGCCAAAAGCATTCTCAAACAGACCTATGCCTTTGAAGTCCCCCTCCGCTATCCACCTTATAAAAATAAACTTAAGCTTCTGAAGCGTGTACTACGTTAATCGAGTAAAATTTTCGCCCGCGGTTTGTTGCCCCGTGGGCGTTTTTTTATGCCCTGCCTGGTCGCTAACCGTAGGGATTCTCCGGCCGCTTATAAAGTTTTGGCTGTTATTGCCGGAGCGCTCTCAGGAAAATTTAATCTGCCGGATTACAAAAGATAATAAAGGATATTTATGCTTGTTTAACGAAAATATTTTAGTATTATTGACGGAATAGTTATTAATTGTTTAAAAAGGAGGATTCAAGTTGAGACGAAGGAACGTGGTTTTTCTACTTCTTGTTCTCCTGCTTGCTGCGGCCGCGACCGGTTGTAGTAAGAAAGAGAGCGACGTAATCAAGATCGGCGTATTTGAACCGATTACCGGAGCAAACGCCGCCGGCGGGCAGCTGGAAGTGGAAGGCATTAAGCTGGCCAACAAGCTGTATCCCGAGGTGTTAGGGAAAAAGGTGGAGCTGGTGATTGCGGATAACAAATCGGATAAAGTGGAGGCCGCCACCGCTGCCGCCCGTTTGGTCGAGAAAGATAAAGTAACGGCGATCATCGGAAGCTGGGGCAGTTCGCTCTCGATGGCGGCCGGGGATATCGTCCGGCAGGGAAAGGTCCCCACGGTGGGCGCTTCCTGTACCAATCCTTTGGTGACCGCCGGGAACGATTACTATTTCCGCGTCTGCTTTATCGATCCGTTCCAAGGCACCGTGATGGCGAACTACGCCTATAGCAAGCTGGGAGCTGAAAAAGCAGCCGTGATTCAGGAAGTCAACAACGATTACGCCGTCGGGCTTGCTAAGTTTTTTATGGACAGTTTTAAGCAGCTTACTGGTGATGAGAACTGCATTGTGGCGTTGGCCAATTATAACACCGGTGACCAAGACTTTTCCGCCCAGTTAACGAACGTAAAAGCCCAAAATCCGGATGTCATCTTTGCTCCCGGGAACTTCACCGAATCGGCGTTGATCATTAGTCAGGCCCGCAAACTGGGGATTACCTGTCCCATTATTGGCGGGGACACCTGGGAGACCCAGGAATTCCTGGATATCGGCCAAGAAGCGGTGGAAGGGGCGGTCTTCTCAACTTTCTTCGCCACCGAGAAGCCCATCACCGAGGAGTCGGCGAAGTTTATTACGGCATACCGCGATGAGTACAATAAAGAGCCGGCGGCGGTGGCAGCCCTTGGTTATGACGCTTATATTCTGATTCTGGATGCGATCAAACGGGCGGGCGCGACCGACCGGGTCAAACTGCGGGATGAGATCGCCAAGACCGAAAACTTCCCCGGTGCGGCTGGCATCATCACCCTTGATGCCAACGGAGATGCGGTCAAAAATGCCGTGATCAAAGTGGTTAAGGGCGGGAAGTTCACCTATCTGGATACGATCGCGCCGCAACAATAAGCTAAACTAACGACCTGCTTCCTTCGGGGCTCCTGGGGAAGCAGGTCGTTATAGAAAATATAAATCGGGGTGTTTATATGTCCATAGATCTATTCCTCCAACACCTGAGCAACGGGATCTCCCTGGGTAGCTTATACGCGTTGATTGCCATCGGCTATACCATGGTCTATGGGATCCTTCGCCTGATCAATTTTGCCCACGGCGATATATTTATGATGGCCACCTATTTTGCTTTTTTTGGGATTGCCACCTTCCGGATTCCGTGGTTCATCACCTTCCCCCTGGTCTTGGTGCTCACTGCCGCCCTGGGGATGGGGGTTGAGGCCGTTGCTTACCGGCCCCTCCGTGATGCGCCGAAAATATCGCTCCTGATCTCGGCGATCGGTGCTTCCTTTTTCCTCGAAAATTTGACCATCGTCCTCTTCGGCGGCGTGCCCAGACCTTTTCCCGCCCCCAAGCTCTTCACCGACGTGGTGCAGGTGGGTACGGTTGCCATCCAGAAGTTGACTTTCTACATTCCGATTGTGACCGTCCTTGCGCTTTTGGGTTTGGTGTATTTGATTAATAAAACTAAAACCGGCATGGCGATGCGGGCTGTCTCAATGGACCACGAAACCGCCCAGGTGATGGGGATCAATATTAACCGGACCATCTCTTTCACCTTTGGTTTGGGCTCTTTGCTGGCGGCGGTGGGCGGGATTATGTGGGGGATGAAGTTTCCCCAGATCCAACCGCTGATGGGGGTCGTTCCCGGCTTGAAATGCTTTATTGCGGCGGTGATTGGCGGGATCGGCAATATCGGCGGTGCGGTGATTGGCGGTTTTATCCTCGGTATTGGCGAGATTATGCTGGTTGCTTTTCTGCCGAACCTCACCGGTTACCGTGATGCTTTTGCCTTTGTTTTGTTGATCCTCATTCTCATGTCGAAACCAACGGGGATTTTAGGTGAGAAAACAGCGGAGAAGGTGTGAGCATGGATACAAAAATGAGCATGGATACAAAAAGCAGAAATCGAATTCTGACGACGGTCTCGATCCTCTTGTTGGTGGGGTTTGTTTATTTTGCCGATAACTATCTGGACTTATATATTGTGCGAATTCTCAATGTCTGCGCCATTTACGCGATTTTAGGGATGAGTATGAACCTGATTAACGGGTTTACCGGTCTCTTTTCCTTGGGGCATGCGGGTTTCATGGCGGTGGGGGCCTACACCACTGCGCTCTTGACCATGCCGCCTGCGGTGAAAAAGCAGATTTATTACCTGGCGCCCCTGGTGAAACCCTTAGACCAGATCAACCTGGCCTTTCCCTTAGCCCTCTTGGCCGGTGGGCTCCTGGCGGCGCTGGTCGGCGCATTGATCGCTGCCCCGGTCCTGCGGCTGAAAGGCGATTACCTGGCGATTGCCACTTTAGGCTTTGCCGAGATTATCCGGGTGGTCTTCACCAATACTCAGACCATTACCAACGGCGCTTTGGGTTTAAAGGGCATCCCGGCGCTGACCAATTTATGGTGGAGTTTCGGCACCGCCGCTTTTACCTTGGTGGTTCTGCTCTCTCTGATCAATAGTAGCTACGGCCGGGCGTTGAAGGCGATCCGCGAGGATGAGATCGCTGCCGAGAGTATGGGGATTAACTTGGCGCGCCATAAAACCCTCGCTTTTGTGATCGGCGCTTTCTTTGCCGGGGTGGGCGGGGGTCTTTTGGGTAACCTCCTTGGCACCATTGATCCGAAGATGTTCAGCTCGATGTTTACTTTCAATATTCTCTTAATTGTCGTCCTGGGCGGGATGGGCAGCTTTACCGGCTCGATCATCTCCGCATTTATCGTCACCATTGCCAACGAGGTCCTGCGGGTTTTGGACGAGTCCATCAATCTGGGGTTTGTCGTGATCAACGGGAAAGTGGGGATGCGCTCGGTGGTTTTCTCCGCCTTGCTCATGTTTGTCGTCCTTTTTTACCGGCATGGCCTGATGGGGACCAAGGAATTCAGCTGGGACCGGCTCTTGGCGAGCAAGTTTTGCCAGCGCATAGGCGGTCTCTTTAAAAAGAGCCTGCCGAAAGGGGTGGTTGACCAATGAGCCTCCTCAAGATCGAGGATGTCACCATGAACTTCGGCGGTTTAACCGCTTTGAAGAGTTTTAATCTGCAACTGATGCCGGGCGAGATTGTCGGTCTGATTGGCCCGAACGGTGCCGGGAAAACCACGGTTTTTAATATTATCACAGGCGTGTACGAGCCTTCGCAGGGGCGGATTTTCTTTATGGATCAGGAGATTACAGGGATGCGCCCGGACCTGATTACCAAGGCCGGGATTGCCAGAACCTTTCAGAATATAAGGTTGTTTCCGGGTTTAAGCGTCATGGAAAATGTCCTGATTGCCAATCATCTTCACCTCAAAGCCAATTACCTGGAGGCCGTCTTTAAACTCCCCAGCTACCGGCGGGAAGAACGGCAGATGCGGGAAAAATCCCTGGCCTTACTGGAAAGGGTAGGCCTTATCGATCTCCGGGATGAGCAAGCCAGCGCGCTGCCGTACGGGCTGCAAAGGCGTCTGGAGATCGCCCGTGCTTTGGCCACCGACCCCAAACTGCTGCTCCTTGATGAACCAGCGGCGGGGATGAACCCGAAGGAAGCGGAGGATTTGACCACGTTTATTAAGGAGATCCAGACCGAGTTTGATCTGACCATCTTCCTCATCGAACACCACATGGATGTGGTGATGAACATCTCCGAACGCATCTATGTTCTGGACTACGGGATGATGATTGCCAGTGGTAAGCCGGAAGCGGTCCAAAATAACCAAAGGGTGATCGAAGCCTATCTGGGGGTAAATGAAAATGCTGAAGATTGAAGACTTGGTAGTAGCCTACGGTGGTATTGAGGCTTTAAAGGGGATCAGCCTCGAGGTTAAGGAGGGTCAGATCGTCACCCTGGTCGGGGCGAACGGGGCGGGAAAAAGCACCACTTTGCGGACGGTGATCGGCCTGGTCAAGCCGGTTAGTGGGCGGGTGCTGTTTCAGGGCCGGGATTTGCTTGCCGAAAAGACCCATCATCTGGCCAAGCAGCATATAACCCTTGTCCCAGAAGGCCGGCGAATCTTCGCGAAGCTGACTGTCCTGGAGAATTTAAAGATCGGGGCGTTCTCCCGGCGCGATGAAAAGGGGATTAAAGCCGATCTGGAATGGGTCTTTAGCCTTTTTCCCATCCTCAAGGAGCGCTCCTGGCAACTGGCGGGGACCCTTTCTGGGGGCGAGCAACAGATGCTGGCGGTGGGCCGCGCTTTGATGTCCCGGCCGCGGCTCCTAATGATGGACGAACCATCCCTGGGCCTTGCTCCATTGCTGGTGAAGGAGATCTTCCGGATCATCAAAGAAATCAACCAGCAGGGGGTGACCATCCTCCTGATCGAACAGAATGCCAATGCCGCGCTGCGCATCGCCGATCAAGGGTATGTGCTGGAAACCGGACGGATCGTTCTTCAAGGTTCCGGACAGGAGTTGCTCGCCAACCAACAGGTTAAAGCGGCTTATCTGGGGAAAAGAAGAGGGATCTAGTTTAACTTGGCTTTTCTTGATGCTTTTAAAGCAATGAAGTCCGTATAAAACAACCGCTCGAAAAGGAGTGGTTGTTTTTATGCATGAAATGTAACCGTATACATAGAAGCGAAACAACCCTGATTAACATCAAAAGCAATAAGTAATAAAAACTGGATATATGGGAAGAAAACATTAGCAATACTACCTTAAAAACCCCAAAAGGCAAAATTCAAACTAACAACGGTAAAAATGCCCAAAAACAAATATTGCAATCAATAACTATTAAGCATAAGATCAATATAGGGTTAATTATTTTTTAATGTTTTATGCAACCGGTTACATTTTTCATAAAGGGGTATTAGGATGAGTGTAACGATCAAAGATGTGGCCAAAGCGGCTGGAGTCTCGACCGCGACGGTTTCCCGCGTGCTCAATAATAGTAGTCTAATCTCTCCGCAGACGGCGGAGAAAGTGCGAAACGCCATGCGCGAACTGGGGTATTTCCCCAATAACATTGCGCGGAGTTTTGCCCACCAGAGCACCTACATAATTGCCCTGGTCGTCGATATAGAGGAGCCAACGGCGTTTAATAATCCGTATTTTTACCAAATCCAATATGGGATCGAAAAATACATCTGCCCCAAGGGCTATTATCTGATGATTGTCAACGAGAATACGTTGAATAACAGCGGAACGGGTTTTAGCAAGCTGTTTTATGAAAAAAGGGTCGATGGCCTGATCCTGCCCGTATCTGTGCTCAATAAGAATTTGGTTAAAAAGATGGAAGAACAAAAGTTCCCCTTTGTGATCATCGGCGAACCGGAAAACAGCTACGATACGAACTGGGTTGATATTAACAATAAAATGGCGGGCGAGATCAGCACCACCCATTTAATTGAAAACCATTTTCAAAGAATTGCCTTCGTTTCCGGGAGTCAAAAAGACCTTTTTAACCGGAACCGCTTAGATGGGTATTTAACCGCCTTGGCGAAACATGGTATTCAGCCGGACCCGGAGTTGATCAAGGAAGGAGGTTTCTCTAAAGAGGACGGTTATGCGATCATGACCGCGTTTCTTCAGCTAGAAAACCCTCCTGACGGGATTGTTTTTACCGATAATCTGGTGGCCTTTGGCGCCTTGACGGCCATTAAAGCATATGGTCTGAGCATCCCTGATGATATCGGCCTTGTGAGCTTTGATAATTTTCCGGTTGCCGAATTATCCGATCCCCCGATTACCACTGTCGATATCGATCTGATTAATTTAGGGATGCAGGCTGCTTCCATGCTATTAAAGGAGATCCAGTTACCGACAAAGACCAAACAACAGAGTTTATTATCAGTACGCCTGATCAAAAGAGGAACAAGCGAAAGAGCCCAAAGGAAGCAGCCATGAGAAAGGAAAGGAGGTGAGAAGAGAAAAAAACTGCGCATCGCCCCTGTATTAAATGAGAAAGAGGATTGGTATCTTTGGATTCAATGGTAATTATTCACGAACAGACGAGAGATTACATCTATCCAGTAACAAGAAGTCAATTAGCGATCAGGATAAAAGTAAAAAAGAAAGTGGCCGACTCATGCCAGCTCTTGTACTGGAATCGCTTTAAAAAAGAGGCCACGGGCGAACTGGTCGCTAAGATGCGGTGTTACGCGCGGGATGAATTCTTTGATTACTATGAAACCATTATCGATACGGTGGAAAGGACAAAGTACATCAAATATTACTTCCAACTAACGAAAACGGGGCAAAACATCTATTACAACTATTATGGGGCGACGATTTTAAAACCCACGGATGGTTTCTTCGAGTACCTCTATACCAACGAAAAGGATATCTACGAAGCGCCTGGTTGGAGTAAAGGGACGGTCTTTTACCAAATCTTCCCCGAACGGTTTTGTAATGGCGATCCGACCAATGACCCGGAAAACACGGAACCTTGGGGTGCGACCCCGACGCGCGAGAATTATCTCGGCGGTGATCTGCAGGGCATCATCAACAAGCTGGATTACCTGGAAAACCTGGGGGTCGAAGCCCTCTATCTGACACCGATCTTCAAAGCATCCTCGAACCACAAATACGATACGGTGGATTACTTTCAGATCGACCCCTCCTTTGGCACCAGCGACGATCTGAAAAAGTTAGTCCAGCTTTGCCACGGGAAAGGGATGAAAATCATTTTAGATGGGGTCTTCAATCACTGCGGCTATTTCTTTCCGCCCTTTCAAGATCTCCTCAAAAACGGGGTTCATTCCAGATATAAGGATTGGTTCTTGTACGAAAGGCTGCCTCTTGACCCCGAAAACTTAAACTACGAAACCACCGGTTATTACCGGTGGATGCCGAAATTAAGGTTGAGCAATCCGGAAGTACGCGCTTACGTTTTAAAGATTGCCCGTTTCTGGATGACCGAGGCGCAGATTGACGGTTGGCGTCTGGACGTCGCGGACGAAGTGGATTACACCTTTTGGCACGAGTTTCGCCAAGTCGTCAAAGCCATCAATCCGCAAGCCTTCATCCTTGCGGAAACCTGGCGGGAAAACCGGGAGATGTTAAGGGGCGACCAAATGGATTCGGTGATGAATTATCTGTTCCGGGACGCCGTCGTTGACTTCTTTGCCAAAAAGCAAATCACGCCCGAACAGTTTGACGCCAGAGTCAACCGGTTTTTAGGGGTGTACGCGACCACAGCTCATCTGTCCCTCTATAACTTGCTGGGCAGTCATGATACGCCGCGCTTCCTTACCCTTTGCCAGGAAGATCACCGTGTTTTCAAGGCGGCCAGTGCTTTCCAACTGTGCTTTCCTGGGATTGCCGGTATTTATTACGGCGATGAAATCGGCCTCACCGGTGAAAATGATCCGGATTGCCGGAAGGCGATGGATTGGGCTCCCCCCAGTGCGAAACTGGCGCTTTACCACTGGCATCAAAGACTGATTGCCCTGCGCAAGAAGATGAAGCCATTACGGTTCGGAAGCTTTGCAAGTAATTATTGTTCAAGCGAAAACAATGTTTACGGTTTCTATCGGGAATGGGAAGAAGACCGCGTCTATGTTGTGATTAATAACTCCGACCTTGTTACGGAGATCGCCTATCCGGTTTTTGAATCCCCCACCAACCACCGTTTTCTCACCGATCGATTGAGTGGCGAACGCCATCTCCTCGAAAAGGCGGGGAATAACCGCTACCATAATGACGATCTCCACTCCTACCAGGGCGCTATGCGCTTAACACTCCAACCTTACCAGGTCAAAATCATCTCGGCAGAATAACAAAACAGGAGGGAAAAAGTATGTTTAAAAAGGCTTCTTTAGTTAGAGTCATCGGGTTATGTCTATTTATTGTCGCGCTTGGTACCGCTTTTGGTGTTTCCGCCCAAGAGCAAGTCACGATCAGTTTCTGGCACCATTACAATGCCCAGTCGCCGGAGAACGAGACCTTAAACAAAGTGCTTATTCCGGCCTTTGAGAAACAATACCCTCATATTAAAGTAAAAGCTGTTCCCCACGAATGGGACCAACTACATAAGAAAATACTGGTCAGCACCAGCAGTAATCAATTACCCGACGTGGCCAGGGCTGATATCGCCTGGGTCCCTGAGTTTCAAAAACTCAATATTCTCGTCCCCTTAAATCAAGAAATGGAGGATTTTCATACGGTTGCGGAAGGCCTGCTTGAAGGCCCCATGGCAACGGCCCGCGTTAAAGGGGATTATTACGGCCTGGCCCTGAACACCAACACCAAAATTCTCTTCTATAATAAAGCTTTATTTGACCGCGCGGGGGTCAGTGTTCCGAAGACTCTAGATGAATTCTTCATGGCCGCCCGGAAACTCTCGAAAAAGACTGGCCGTCCGATCTGGGGGTATGCGGAACCGGCCTTAGCAGGCTGGAATATCTGCCCATTCATCTGGAGTAACGGCGGCGAGATCACCGATCCCGAGTATAAAGTAGCTTCCGGTTATTTAAATAGCGCGCAAAACGTGGAGATCATCCAGAAGCTGGCGGACCTTTATCGGGACGGCGCGATGACCGGGTTTTCTCAAGGGGCGATCCCCTTAACGGACGGGTATGCGCAAGGCCGGTACGGTATGATTCTGGAAGGACCGTGGAAATTTGCCGAGCTCGAGGTCTCCTATCCCCAGTTTAATCCGGTCACCGCACCGATGCCAGCGGGCAAGGGCGGTTCCGTGCAAGTCCTAGGTGGAGAAGACATCGTTATGTTTAAAACAGCCCAAAAAGAAGCGGCCTGGGCGTTTATGAGGTTCATGACCAGTGAATACGCCCAAGTCGAGATGGCCAAGGTTGGGCAGCTCCCTGTCAACAAAAAGGCCCTAGAGTCGAGTGTCGTCCGGGACAATAAAAACATGCTTCCGTTTTTAGAGGCCATTAAAACCGCGCGTCCAAGACCCCCAGTTTCAACGTGGCCGGAGATTGATAAGGAATTAACTTATGCCGTGACCCTGAGCATTTTAGGGGAAAAACCGGTTCAAGAATCTCTGGAAGAAGCGGCGAAAAAGATCGATCTTTTACTTTCCCGGCAATAAAAAAAGGCTAAAGAAAGGCTTGATGCCCTTTTTAGCCCCAAAAGAAAAGATATCCCTGCAATAAAGATATCCCTTAATTCAACTTCTGTCAAGTTCGAAACGGCGTTGCTGTGCGCCAACCAATTGGTTTGGCGCACAGCTCTTCCTTTCAAGCATTCTGCGTAAATTATATATTTGGGGTGAGAACATGGCCCAAAATTATCTGACAATGCCCGGAGTAACGGAGAAGAAAAAAATAAAGATAAATTACCCGCTCATCTTCCTTTTACTGCCTGGTCTGATGGTCTTTCTCCTGTTTACCATCTACCCAATCGTGAAACTATTGATCATGAGTTTTTTCGATTGGCAACTCGGTTTGGAACAAAAATCGGTCTTTGTTGGTTTTAAGAATTATCTGCAAGTGATTACCGATCCGATTTGTCGAAAGGCCATTGCGAATACCTTCGTCTATGCCTTAGTAACCGTACCGAGCCAGATCGTGCTCGGCCTCTGCGTGGCGGTTTTAATTCATAGCACGAAAAGGGGCAAAATCACCTTCCGCGTCTTGTATTATTTGCCGGTGATCACTTCCTGGGTGATCGCGGCGTTGGTCTTCAAGTATATCTTCAACAATGAAGGCTTTCTCAATTACTTGCTGTGCGATCTTCTTCAGCTGACCGAGAATTATATTCCCTGGTTGGATCGGCCTGCCACCGGGCTTTTTGTGGCAGAGCTTTTGGGGATCTGGAAGGGGATTGGTTGGAATATGGTTGTTTTTTTGGCTGCCTTGCAGGGAGTCCCGGTTGAACTTTATGAAGCGGCCAGTATCGATGGGAGCGGAAAAATTAAACAGTTTTTCTATATTACCTTGCCTTCGATTAAAAACACGATCCTCTTCGCTTTAGTAATGCTCAGTATAGGGGCGTTTAATGTCTTTACTTCAATCCAATTAATGACGGGCGGTCACCCGGCCCACCAAACGGAAGTAGCATTAACTTGGATGTATTATAAAGCCTTTGCCGCCCGCGATTTCGGTTATGCTGCCGCGTTTTCCTATATCTTAGCAATGATCATAACGTTGATCACCATGATGCTCTTTAAATACTTTCCCAATGATCATACCCGCAGGATTGAAAAATTAACATAGAGGATGTGGCATGATGAAAACAGCAAAAAAATATAAGCTTCTGGTCTACTTGATCTTGATCTTCGGGGTCGTCATAACTTCCACCCCCATGCTCTATTTGATCAGCACTTCCCTGCGGCCCAATGGTTCCCTTTATGAATATCCACCCAAATTATGGCCGGACAAGTTAACCTTCGAAAACTACCGTTATGTCCTCTTTAAAGTGGATTTTTACCGCAGTTTTCTCAATAGTTTGTTTGTCGCGATCACGACTGTTCTCTTGGCGGCCTTTATCGCGTCATCGCTCGCCTTCTGCCTGGCCAGGTTCGATTTTCCCGGAAAAAATCTTCTGTTTGCCGCCATTATGGCCACCATGATTATCCCGGGGATGACCTTGATTATCCCCCAGTTTGAATTGGCGGTCACCTTTAAGTTGGTCAATAAGCTAGGCGGCTTAATTCCGTTCTATATCGCCTGGGTGATTCCTTTCTCCACCTTTATGATCAAGGGGTATATCGAAGGGATTCCGGCTGATTTTGATGAAGCCATCTATATGGATGGTGGGAATGCTTTTACGGTCTACCGTACGATTATTCTGCCCCTGGCCAGCCCTTCGATCGCCGCCGTAAGTATCTTTAACTTCTTAACGGTTTGGGAGGAGTACCCATGGGCCTTGACCGTGCTCAATGATCTGGAGAAAAGAACTTTACCGATTACCATCTCCGGTTTCTTTGGTCAGCACAACTTCACCTTATGGGGGTATGTCTTTGCCATGTCGGTAATTTCGCTCCTCCCGGTCATCATCTGCTTCCTCTTCTTTCAAAAGTACTTTATCTCGGGTTTATCTTCCGGGGCAATTAACCACTAGGCCACAGGCAAAGCTAAAGCTATATGGTCCACTCATTATGGATGATTCCGGTTAATTTCCAGCCGTCGTCGTGTTCTTCAAAGACCAGACGGAGACTCTGCCAGTCCAGCCCGGCGTATTCGGGGTTGAAACCGGAAAAATAGTATTCAACGATGATGGGCTGGTCATAGACTTCAAACTGGTTTTCGAGCATATTGCCAAAGCTTAAGACTTCGTTGTAACCGATCTGCTCGGCATTGACGAAGTCGGCCGAGTAGATAAAGCGGTGGTAGTATTCGCCGGGGGTGAGCTTAATCTCATCACCGGTACCATCATAATAGCCCCAGTGGTAGACCGTTTGGTCTTGGAAGAAAGTCCGGATTTGCTCCGGGCTAAAGACCCGATCCGTTTCGGGCTGGACATAGGTATACGGGGTGAAGCGGACCCCTTTTCCCGGGTGGACAAACCGGGCTAGGCTTACACCGTCTTGTGCCTGGAGCGCGTGGATTACTTCATTGGCGATCCCGCCGATAATGGCTTCCGCGGCGGCGCCTTTGATCCTTTCGGTTTCGGCAAACCCGGTAGGGCCGGCTCCCTTTTCTGGGTTGGCTGTAGCGGGATGCTGCCCCTCGGCAGTCGCCAGCACCTCTTCGGTGAGGGTGAATTCGACGCTGGTCCGCAGTTGCTGCGGATCGATCACCGCCCCCTCGTCTTCGGGGATGACGATAATCTCAATCTCAGCCCGGTAACGTCCCGGGCTTACTTTTTTCCCTTCCTGGTCGCGGAGATCCCACCGGTCTTCCCAATGTAAAGCGGCACCGGGGTCAATATTCCGGTAAACCAGGGCCAAGGTAAAGAACTTCCCGTCCGAGTAGCGGTAGACTTCTTGATCCTTTTCATCTTTAACCACGATCTCAAACTGTTGCCCGGACCCGAAGGGGAGCGTTTTGGCTTCAGCATGATGGTTGACCAAGGAGAAGCTAAAGACCACTTCGCCCTCGCCTAACTGATACTCACCGCGGGTTTCAAACCGCGCCGTGTTTCCCTCCGCGCCGGGACCAGGCGGGGTTTTCCACGTCGCCCCGGTTATGATGATGAAAGCAATAATGCCAAGTACAACCAAGCTACTGATCAGCAAAAGCTTACTGGAGATCCGCTTTTTCATCCTAAATGCTCCTTTGTCTTTACTTGCGTTTTAAACGCTATATACTGATGACGATGGAATGAAGCCTTTTGTTCCAGAAGGAGGGGAGAATAATTTTCCTTGTCATGGGGGGTGGCGAGTCACCAGTGGCTGCGACGCCTTCAGTTTTTCAATTTTCGGTTCAACAACCCAATCTGTAGTGGCGTTAGATAACCGTTATTGATAAAATACATAGACAGAACGGATTTGAGATCGGTGTGCGGTTCGATCCTTCTTTTGAGCATGTTTTCGAAGGCGTATTGGAGTAACCGGAGGTCCCGGTATTCTTCCATCCCGACCGCGTTGCTCTTTTGGTAATCAAGACCGATGCTTTCCCATGAGGCCTGGCACAAACCGGCGATGATCGCCGAAACAACGCCCGTCCGGTCGGTACCGATCCGGCAGTGGACCAAAAAGGGGGCAGGATGGGCCGGGTCAATAATAAACTCGATAATGTTTTTGAGTTGGTTGGCGAAGGCGGCGGTATCCGATTGGTAATAAACCGATTCATATGAAGGGGTGAGGGCGAAGAAATGACCGGCGTCGATGATGGCTTGGACATCTTTGGAGATCATGTATGTTGGCGGGTCCCCGTAAGCGCCGGAGAGGGAGATGATTGATCTGATGCCATGGGCGGCGATCAGCTGATTGACGTAAGCCAGCCGTCCGACCGTGGCGTCGTAGGGTTTGGCTTCCTGAGCCGGATGATACGAGCGGAACAACTTGTCGGTACCGGGAACCAGCCGAAAATTGGCGATCGTTTTTCGGTCTTCTTCCCGGGTCAGGTCAAAATCGGCCCGCTTTTTTATAGTGGTCGCGGTCTTTTCGTTGGCGATAATCTGGTCGCGATCGGCGTCGGGCAATAGTAACAGGTTATTACCCTTAAACGTGTAACCGGGGGGAACGGTCGGTAAGGGGCTCACCGCGTCGGTTTCGTTGACGATAAATTTAAACTCGGCATAGCCCGAATTTCCGGGGATAGCAGCCTTGGCGGTGGGGACAGCTAAAACCCAAAGACCTTGGCCCGCTGGCGACAATTGCCAGTCGGGCGCGACGGTCCACTGGTTAAAGGTGCCGACCACATGCACCGAAGTGACCGCCGCCTGGTGGTGAATGTTTTCGTCAAAAATAAAGACCACTTTTGCGCCGCCGTCCAGGATCTGATAACCCAGCGGAGATGTGGTTCTTTTTACCGATAGATTTCTACCCCAGGCCGGTTTTTTCCCATGAACCACCAGTAGTGTAGCGAGAAGCAAGCTGATCAGTGTCTTACCCATGGCTGAGCCTCCTGAGGAAGATGGTGAAAAACGAAATAACCCTCTTTCATACAAGTGTGCTATAAATTTACACTCAGTTCCAATTTATTTTCAAGGAAGAAGGTTGGTGCATGATATGGCGAAAAAAACAAAATACCCGGTAACCCAAGGAATTCGTTGTTTGCGCGCGGCGAAGGTCAACTACACCCCGCATTTGTATCCGTTTGAGGAGGGGGGCGGGACCGAGAAGGCCGCCCACGAATTGGGTCTGGACGAACACGCCACGATAAAAACGCTGATCATGGAAGACGAGGATCAGAATCCGCTCATTGTGTTGATGCATGGCGATCTGGAAGTCTCCACCAAAGAGCTGGCCCGGATCATTGGGGCGAAGACGATCAAACCATGTGCACCGGCGGTTGCGCAGAAACACAGCGGTTACCTGGTTGGAGGTACTTCGCCCTTTGGTACCCGGCGGCCCATGCCCGTCTATATGGAAGCAACCATCTTGGAACTGCCCAAAATCTTTATTAACGGGGGAAAGCGGGGGTTCCTCGTGGAAATCGATCCACGGGACCTGGTCAAGATATTGGCGCCCAAACTAGTTAAAGTCGGAATTAGAGCCTAATTTACTTTTTCCCCGCAAAACACGCTTTCCGCAATTTTCACCGCTTCCCGGGCGTCTTTCCCGTAGAAATCGGCACCGATCTTTTGGGCGTAGTCTGCATTGAGCACGGCGCCGCCCACCATAATTTTGGCCTGGGGACAGTAGCGGCGCAAGGCGGTGATCGTCTCCTCCATATTCTTGACGGTCGTGGTCATCAAGGCGCTCAAACCAACGAGCGGGGCCTCTTCTTGCTGGACCTTTTTGACAATAAGCTCAATGGGTACATCCTTGCCCAGATCATACACCTCAAAACCATAGTTCTCCAAGAGGATCTTGACGATATTCTTGCCAATGTCATGGACATCCCCTTTGACCGTGGCAATGACAATCTTGCCTTTGCCTGCCGCCGTGGTCTGGAATTTCTCCAGATCTTCCTTGATCACGGCCACGGCCCGCTTGACTGTTTCGGCGGCCTGGATCAGTTGCGGTAAAAACAACTCTCCTTTTTCGAAGCCTTCCCCGACCCGATCTAGGGCCGGGATCAGGTAACGATCGACGATCGCTAAACCTTCTTCCTCTTTGAGCAGTTCTCTTACTTCGGAAGCCGCTTCTTCCTTGAGCCCGGCGATGACGATTTTCGTCAGATCTTTCCGTTCCGGCTCTGGGGGGGCGGGTGCTTGCTCATCCAGCGCCGAGTAGGTGGCGATAAACTCCTTGCTGTCCCGGTCGTGATCCCACAGTACATTGAAGGCCTGTACAGTCCCGCGCATCGCGGTGTCCAGCGGGTTCATGATCGGCGCATCCAGGCCAGCGGCCAGGGCCGCCGCCAAAAAGGTGCGGTTTAGGAGGTCGCGGGCGGGGAGGCCAAAGGAGACATTGCTCACCCCCAGTGTGGTCTTGACATTGAGTTTCTCCTTGACCAGGCGGACGGCTTTGATCGTCTCCTGAACCTCCCGTTGTTGGGCGGAAGCGGTGAGAACCAGACAGTCGACGATGATGTCCTCTTTGGGGATGCCATACTCGGCGGCGGTTTTGACGATGCGTTCGGCAATGGCCAGGCGTTCTTCGGCGGTTGCTGGGATGCCCTGCTCGTCAAGGGTTAAAGCCACAACCAGGCAACCATATTTCTTGACAATGGGCAAAATAGCCGCCAGCGACTTTGCCTCACCGCTGACCGAGTTGATGATCGGCCGTCCGTTATAGATCCGGGCGGCAGCTTCAATCACTTCCGGATTGACGCTGTCGATCTGGAGAGGGAGAGTGACGACTCCCTGGATTTCTTTGATCGCTTTAACCATGACCGCTTTTTCATCGATCTCGGGCAAGCCCACGTTGAGATCGAGGATGTGGGCTCCATGGTCCTGTTGGTCAACGGCTTCCCGGAGGAGATAATCCAGATCCCCTTGGCGGAGGGCTTTTTGCAAGCGCCGTTTGCCGCTGGGGTTGATCCGTTCCCCGATAATCTTGACCGGGCCGCCTAAGGTGACGGTGGTCGTGGCCGAGCTGGCTGCTGTGAAGCGCGGGGCCTTTGTGGCTACCGGTTTAACCTCGGCCAACACCTCTTTCAAGGCTTTGATGTGTGCCGGGGTGGTCCCACAGCAACCGCCCAGGATGCGAACGCCGGCGGCGGCCATCTCCCGTCCATAGGCGGCAAAATCGGCGGGCGTGATTTGGAAGACCGTTTCTTCCCCGATTAACTGCGGCAAGCCCGCATTCGGCTGGACAATGACGGGGACGCGGGTAAATTTAAGGGCTTCCTGTACCAACGGGAGAATCTCTTTGGGCCCGAGGGAACAGTTGAACCCCAAGGCGCTGACGCCTAAACTTTGCAGAATATTCACCATCGTCAAGGGATCGGCTCCGGTCAGGGTGCGGCCGTCCTCTTGGAAGGTCATTGTACAAATGATGGGTAAGTCCGCGTTTTCGCGGGCGGCGAGGATGGCGGCCTTTGCTTCGTAAGGATCGGACATGGTTTCGATCAGAATCAGATCGGCACCGGCAGCGGCCCCGACTTGAATCTGCTCGGCAAAGGCTTCATAGGCCGCATCAAAACTTAAGGTGCCATAGGGCTCCATCAGCTGGCCTAAAGGGCCGATGTCCAGCGCCACCAAGTTATCCTCCGCGGCCCACCGGGCAATCTCTACCGCCGTGCGGATGACCGCGGCCTGATCCAGCCCGGTTCCGGCCAGTTTAAACCGGTTGGCGCTGAAGGTATTGGTCGTCAAGACTTGCGCACCCGCTTCGATGTAGGCGCGGTGGATCCCGGCGATGACTTCCGCCCTTTCTAGATTGTAACTTTCGGCGAGTTCGCCTGCTTTCATGCCGTAGCTTTGGAGCATTGTCCCCATGGCCCCGTCAAAGATCAGGAATCCATCCAGATTAAGTTTGTGATTCATCTCCATCCCCACCTCTTCTGTACTGACAAGTTTGATCCGGACAATG
The DNA here is from genome assembly GCA_012837705.1 of Hydrogenispora sp. Lineage (GTDB taxonomy): Bacteria > Bacillota > UBA4882 > UBA10575 > UBA10575 > Capillibacterium. Next base: position 11,846 of record DUQQ01000009.1, on the reverse strand, counting down.
GCGGCACCGGTCGCGGTCCACCGCTTGTTCCCCCTTCTGCAGGCCGATAAAGGCCGTCACCGACTTGCGGGGAAGCAGAATATGGTCCGCATTCACCGTGAGGCCGATCCGGGTGTAAGCTTGGAGTGTCTCCAGAATGGCTTTTTGGTGCACGATGGATAAATCGCCGTAGCCGGGGCTGAAACGCCTAGTAAGGCGGTAACCTTCCGGGGCCACCTGGGCCTCGAGCTGGGCTTGGGCTTGGTCGCAGACGGCTTCGATCGCCGCCGTGGCACAAGCATCCATCACCACTGCTCTGGTCAGGTCAAGGCGGGCATAGGCGGCAATTTTTTGGTCAAGCGCCAGCCCTAAAGTGGCGGCCAGGAGAACGCAGCGGTCCGCATGCCGCAGATGCCTACTGAGGTCTTTGCTTTGCATGCGTAAAGTGGTGGTCAGGAGCCGGATCTGGTCCCCGTCCCTTTCCAAGGGGTAGATCCGATAGACGACACCCGTCCGCATCAACGCGGTCGTTTCCGCCCGGCATTCCTCGATCAAACACGCCATGGCCGGATCGAGCTTTTGGTTCCGGTAACCCAGATACCTTAATACTTCCCCCGGTGGGATCTCCATCGGTAATCACCTCAGCTTTAGATAATAGTACACATTTATGGGCGTAAAAGCAAGGTTTACCTTTTTTGCCAAAAAGGGACCCCGGCGCATTAACGCACGGGGTGCCAGAAAAACGTCGAAAGCAGGCTTTTTAGGGCGGCGGCGCTCAAGGCGGAAAGGCGGGTTGGCCGTCGGAACCACCCGTGTTTAGTCTCAATTCCGGGTGTATTCTTGGACAATCTTCGTGGTCGAGGCCACCATCTCTTGGCCCTGGGCGGTAAAGGTCTGAATGATCGCCGAAATATTCTTGATCGCCATATTTACGGCGGCCATCTTTTGGTCAATGGTATTGGAGATCTCGTACACTTTGACAACTAAAGCCTGGATGGCCTCCTCGTTCTCCAAGGCCTCTTCCGCTGTTTTCTGCGATTCCTCCGCGAGTCGTTTGATCTCTTGTGCCACCACGTTAAAACCTCTACCGTGTTCACCACTTCGGGCCGCTTCAATCCCGGCATTCAACGAAAGAATTCTGGTCTGGCGGGCGACACCGAGGATATTCGCGGTGGCTTCGGTAAAGCGGTCAACATTATCATTGATCTCCGCGACCAGTTCCCGCAGTTTTTCGGCGTACGTAGCGACTTCGCCCGCATCATACCCGATCTTTTCAATATCTTGTGCGGCCCGTTCATTCCCGCGGTACACTTCCTCCATGGAGATATTGATCTCCTGCATCCGCCTGGTTAACTCGGCCGCGCGTTTTTGGTGATCTGTGCTGAGTTGGGTGATCTCCGCCAGCATCCTGCGGATCTCCTGGTTTTTTTCCTCCAGATTTTCATTCTCCCGGATGACTTCCTTGCGGTTATAATCCATACAATCCTCCGGCCGGTTCAGTTGATTAAAGATTGCCTTGGCCATATCACGACAGGTCTGATAACCGCAAGCCGCGCAGTTGAGATTCTGGGAAGCTGGTGTATTCTTGTGCAAACGCGCGAAGATCGCGGCATACTCCTCCCGGGTCGGTTCTTTTAACGGCCGCACGTCGGCCTGTTTATAACGGCGGGAAAAATCAGTCAGCCGTAACTGTTTATCGAAGTTTTTAAACAGTTTCTCGGAGTGGTGCTTCAGATTCTGACGGCTTTTATTTCCGGCCCTTTCTTGCGAAAAGGCCTGCAGCGCCAGGTCAATATCGTCGATGTCGACGTCCGGGATCGAACCAGTTCCTTTATTACACCCATAGGGGCAGTTTAAAATATCCACCAGGGTGGGGAGCTTTTTCCCTCTTTCCAGGCGGCGGCGGTAATCTTGTAAATAAAGGTAGGCGGCTTCCTGCCCTTCGATTTGCCGAATCCAAACGTCCCCAGCCAGCGCCTGGACATTTTCGCGGAGGCCACCCGGCCGCGGAAAAACAAATCCTAATCCGCATCCGGGATCGTCAAATTCATCTTCCGGATACTCCTGCAAATTTATGCCCTTAGTTGTGAGATAATTGATGAGTTTTTTGAACGTGACGTTGTATTGGACGGTATTTTGGGTGTTGGCGTCGTTGATCTCATCGTTCTTGCCGATACAGGGGGAGAGAAAGGCTAAGCGGTCCTGATACCCATTATATTTCCGTAAATAGATGGCGGTGCACATCATCGGGCTATGGACTGGCGCCAGGTAATCAAGGAGCGCGGGTTGGTGTTTTTCCACATAGTTGACGATGACCGGACAAGGCTGGGCAATTAGCGAACTGGCGCCGGTCTCCGCCAAAACTTTCAGATACGCCCAAACCGTAATATCGGCCCCAAAGGAAACATCATAGACCAGATCTACCCCCGCTTTTTTTAAGTACCCGATCACCCGCTTATACTCGGGAAAGTTGGTCCGCGCCGCAGGGGCGACCAAGACGGCGATCCTTTCTCCTTGCTCAAGATCGTGGAAGAACCGTTCCGTATCATCTCGGTAATCCCGGGCTTTATGGTCGCAAATTTCGATGCATTTCCCACATTGAATACACAACTCCGGATTGACCCGGACTTTGGTCTCCCCGTTGATCGTATAGGAAATATTGGCACCAAACACCGGACAATTGCGAACACATTTGTTACAGCCCAGACATTTCTCCTCAACAATAAAGATCGTTTCTTCGCGAAAAGCTTTGTCTCTCACTCGTTCTCTCCTCCTACTACTTCTCCTATTGTGTTAAAGCATCTAGACCAGCAATCTGGTAAAGGATCTGGCGCGCCTTTGTTCAAGCGGATTACCCTGGCGTAAACCCGACCTCTTTCTTTTGGGGCGCTTTTCCTGTTAACTTAGAGAAAATATTTTGTACCACAAGTAACTTATTCGTTAAACTCCGGTAAATACCTGCAAAAATCGGTAATTAATGCGAGCGGCATCGGCCTGGGACCAACGACAGCCTGGGTAACAATTTGGCCCCGCAGGAAATGCCTGCGAGGGCGATCAAGTGTCATCACCGGCGGTGGTAATCACGGTGGAGAAGCCTAAAGACTCAATCAACAGTCTGTGGGCATCAAGGAAGAAGAGGGGGGGAGCGCCGGTGGTAATGTCATGTCAAACCTGTTTTGGAAAAATGTTCAAGATTATTCCCTTGACAAGTGACCGCGTTTACCGTAGAATTTATTACAATATCACAATTTAATAGATGGTCTTATCGCGAGAGGTGGAGGGACTGGCCCAATGAAGCCCGACAACCGGCATTCTCATTTGAATGCAGCGGTGTCAATTCCTGCAGGGTTAAAGCTTAACCCTGAAAGATAAGAAACGCACAGATGCAAAGCATCGGTTGCTTGGCAAATCGAAGAGCTGCTTTCTTATCGAAAGCAGCTTTTTTCTTCACTCCGCCCTCACCGAAGATGGATCAGAGAAGGAGGATAGTGCGATGGGGATCAAAAAAAGCTACGAAGAGATCAATGCCCGGATCCGTGCGGGCCGTGCCGTTGTGGTCACCGCTGAAGAAGTGATTGAGATGACGAAGGAAAAAGGGGTCAAGGCGACCGCCAAAGATGTGGATGTGGTGACCACGGGGACGTTTGGGCCGATGTGCTCTTCCGGGGCCTTCCTCAATTTTGGCCATGCCGAACCGCCCATTAAGATGGGGAAGATCTTGCTGAACAACGTCAATGGGTATGGCGGTTTGGCGGCGGTCGACACTTACATCGGCGCGACCGAACCTTCCATCGACCGGGGGATCGAGTACGGCGGGGCCCATGTCATCTGTGATCTGGTGGCCCGTAAAGCTGTACGCTTGAAAGCCACTTCCGGCGGGACCGATTGTTATCCCCGGAAGGAGATTGATACGTACATTACCCTCGACGATCTGAACGAAGCTTACCTGTTCAACCCGCGGAACTGTTACCAGAACTACGCGGTGGCGGTGAATACTTCCGACCGGACGCTCTATACCTACATGGGGGTCTTAAAACCGCGGATGGGCAACATCAACTACTCCACCGCCGGTGAACTCAGTCCCTTACTGAAAGACCCGCATCTACGGACGATCGGGATCGGGACCCGGATCTTCCTGGGCGGAGCCCCCGGCTATGTGGCCTGGCAAGGGACTCAGTTCGTCACCGAAAAGCCCCGTAACGATAAGGGGATTCCCTTAGCGCCCGCGGCTACCCTGGCGGTGATCGGTGATTTGAAGAAGATGAGCCCTGCCTATCTGCAACCGGCGGTCTATGAAAAATACGGTACTTCCTTGTTTGTGGGGATCGGGATTCCGATTCCGGTTTTGGATGAAGATCTCCTGGCTAACCTGGCCGTGGAAAACAAGGATATCCATACCAATATTGTTGATTACAGTGTACCCAGTCGTTCCCGACCGGTACTGGCAAGATGCAGCTACGCCGAGCTGCGCTCGGGCGAGATTACCCTGGAAGGGAAGCGGATCAAGACTGCACCCCTGACCAGTCTGCATAAGGCAAGACAGATTGCGGCGGAAGTGAAAAGATGGGTGCAAGAGGGCTTTACGCTGCAGGAACCGGTTGCACATTTCCCAAAGGTGGCGGCCCTCAACCCGCTGGCGATCAAACCGAAGGGAGGAGTTTAAATGGCGAAGATAAATATTGATCAGGAAAAATGTGTGCACTGTGGGGCCTGTACGGCGGTCTGCAACTCGGCCGCTCTCCGGCTCGGGGGCGACGGGTGCACCCTCACCTTCGACGAAAACCGTTGTGCGGACTGTGGAAGCTGTGTCAAGGCCTGCCCCTTGCGGGCGATCAAGGTCAGTACGGCAGTCCGGTGGCTATATGCATGAACCACGGTTTTACCGGGAACTGATGGTCTCCACCGATTTATGCTCCTTCAATGTGACCGTCGACGAGTCGGACCTGCAAATCGCGGCGGAGCTTGATTTAGCTGATGATGCCCGTCACGCCTTGCGGCAATACCGGGGGCAGATTGTAGAGCAGATCCGACGCCAACCGGCTTTCCGCCATAGTCTGGCTCCGGTGGAACCGCTCCCGGATAGTCCGGAGATCATTCAGGCCATGTGTCAAGCGGCCGCCGCCGCCAAGGTCGGACCGATGGCCGCGGTGGCCGGTGCCCTCGCCCAGTTTGTGGGGCTTTCCTTATTAAAGAAGAGCAAAGAGCTGATCATTGAGAACGGGGGCGACCTTTTTGTCGTGACAAGCACCGCCCGGAAAGTCCTGATCTATGCTGGTACTTCCCCCTTTTCGAACCAGATTGCACTGGCCATACCCGGTGATGGGCAGCCGTGGGGGATCTGTACCTCCAGCGGGACCGTCGGCCATGCGCTGAGCTTCGGCCGGACCGATGCCGCCGTCGTCGTGGCCCGGGATGCCCTGCTGGCCGATGCGGCGGCCACGGCTGTTGGCAACAGCGTGAAGACGGCTGCCGAGATCGAAAAGGGGCTGGAAAGAGGGATGGCGATTCCCGGGGTGGAAGGTGTTTTGATCATCGTCGGTGATAAAATGGGTGCCTATGGTAATATAAATCTAACCAGGCCCTGAAAGGAGGTTAATATGCGCATTAAGGAATATTTTAAAAGCAAACCCGTCTTTTCGCTGGAGATTTTCCCCCCCAAACCCGGGTCTCCCCTGGACGGGGTGTTGGCGACCATTGCTGCCCTCTCTGATCTGCGGCCTGATTTCATCAGTGTTACCTATGGTGCCGCCGGGGGGAGCCGCTCCCATACAGTTGAGATTGCCGATACCATCAAGAATAAGTACGGGATTGAAGCCCTTGCCCACCTGACCTGTATCAACTCGACCAAGGAAGAGGTGGCAGCGATCCTTGGCCGGTTACAAGCGGCCAAGATCGAGAACATCTTGGCGTTACGGGGCGACCGGCCCGCCGATCAAAGGACGACGGCACCGGCCAGCACCGCTTTTGCCTACGCTTCCGACTTGATTAAATACATCAGAGAAACCGCCGATTTCTGCATTGGGGCGGCCTGCTACCCGGAAGTCCATACTGAAGCGGAAAATGCCGACGCCGATCTGCGCAACCTGAAAACAAAGGTGGAGACCGGGGTGGATTTCCTCATTACGCAGTTGTTTTTGGATAATAACCTTTTTTATGCTTTCCGTGAAAAACTGGAGAAGATGCAGATCAAAGTGCCGGTGGCGGCCGGGATCATGCCGGTCCTCAACAAAAAGCAGATCGAGCGGATTACTAGCCTTTGCGGGGCCAGTATCCCCCCGAAGTTCCGGCGGATTCTGGACCGTTACGAGCACAATCCCGAAGCGTTGAAGGAGGCGGGCATCGCCTACGCCACAGAACAGATCATCGATCTGCTCTCCAGTGGGGTGGACGGGATCCATCTTTATACGATGAACCGGCCCGCGGTGGCCAAGCAGATTTTCGGCCAGATCCACGGGATCCGGCAACATCTGAAAGCGGAAACGTGAAACGGCCGGTTAGGATAGGGGGCCGACAATCTTGGTCCCGTGGACCTCTTTAACGCCGGTCTCCGCGACGATTTGCTGGTAGTTATCCTTGGTGACGCCCCCACCGGCTAAGATCACGATCCGGTCCTCTGCCTGCTCCACCAAAGCTTTGAGGGTTTCCCGGTTCTCCAGGGCCGTACCGGGCCCCCCTTTGGTCAGGACACAGTCGATCCCGTAGGCGATCAACTGCTCAAGGGCGGCTTTTTTATCCGCAATTTCGTCAAAGGCCATGTGAAAAGTGACCTTTAGCTCCCCGGCCTGTTTGACCAGCCTTTCCACCACGGCCGCATCGATTTGGTGGTCAGCGGTCAAGGCCCCAATGACGATGGCGTTGACTTGGGCCTTCCGACAGAGGGCGATGTCCTTCTCCATAATCTTGATCTCATCTTCGCTATAGATGAAATTACCACCGCGGGGCCGGATCATCACATTGATCGGCAGTTTTAAGGTTTCCTTGGCCATAAGAATCGTCCCGTAGCTGGGGGTGGTGCCCCCTTCCTTCAGGTTATCACAAAGCTCAATCCGTTCCGCTCCCAGTACGGAGGCGCGCTTTGCTTCCAGATAACTTCCGACACAAGCCTCTTTAATAATTCTCATCTGCGTTCAGTCCTTTCTTTCATGAAAAGCGGCTGGGCGCTTTTCTTTCTTGCCCAGCCGTGCTTCGCCGCTTAAAAGCTAATACTCCAGCCAAACCGGTGTTGGGGGGTAACCTCCGACGTCCAAGGGTAGACCAGTTCGTAAAAGAGGAAGAGAAAATCGGTTCCCACGATGAGATAAGGATATTTGTAACAATGCTCGTTGGAGAGCTGGACACCACCGCCGCCGTAAAAGGCAAACCAGGAGGAAGGAGAGTTCAGGAAGTAAACGCCGCCCATTAGCAAATTTAAATCCCGTTCCTGATAGGAGTATTCGATGTTTCCCGTCAGGTAGAGACGATCATGGATGTGGAATTTCAGCCCTGGTGCCCACCGCTTTTCATACCGGTAGAGGTGGAGAAAGGCCTTTGGTGCCGGTTTCTTTAGTGGGATGGACCAAGCGTGGTCATGCCAGGAGGTCAGCGTTTCGGCTGTTGTAGGCTGGAGGGCAGAACGGTTCCTGGCGCGCAGCTCAATGTTGCCACTGACCGTGGAAGCCGTGACCTGGACCGCGGCCCCTTCCTCCTGAAGAAAGAGGGCGTTTTCTTGGTTGGCTTTTACCCCAGGATAATCCGACTTGATCCTTCCCGTGCGGCTTCTGATTTCACCATTGACTTTCGTGCCGGTGGGCCAGAAAAAGCGGAGGTTTCCCGTGACCGATTCGGCCGTAAGGGTCACCGGTGCCGTCAGGGTCTCCCAGGAGGCGGTGAGATTACCGGAGACGGTCGAGGCGTCAAGTTTACCCCCATCGCGGCCATAGAAGTCAATCGCGCCGGAAACGGTATGGAGGGCGGCATTTCTGACCGGACCACTCACCCAAAGGGAACCACTGGCGGAGTTGGCGTCCACCCACAGGACGGGCCTTTCAAAGCCAGCTTGGATCTTCCCAGAAGCAGTTTTGGCCGAAAAAGACTCGGCTTCGCCCTGGAAAGACACCGTACCGGAGGCGGTATTCGTGGTGATGGCGGCACCGAAACGACCGTGGAAACGGCAATTGCCGGAGGCCGTATTGACCTCCAAGTTGATCCCGGCCGGGACGGTGACCTTGATCTTCCCGGAGGCCTCCGTAACCAGGGAAGAAGTGCCTGAGCTATGGGGGCGGGAACGGATCTGCAGGCGGTCGTCGTTGACCGTAAAGACCGGTTTGTATTCGGCGATTAGCCTTTCGACCTTTCGTTTGGAGGAGGCCTGGAACCGCATATTGACTTCAACCTCAATCGTCGGGTCGGCCGTCTGGAGTACCTCCACATCATGAAAGGCTGCTTCGACCACCACCGACCCGCCCGGGGCGAGCCAGAAGGACTCCTTTGTATAATAAGCGTCGGACGCCGCTAAGGCCCCTTGTGGGGCAACCAAAAACAACAGCAACAGCCCGAGGATAAGACCGCGGGTCAAGAATGGGCGGAGGCGCATCTTCCCGTCCCTCCTTTAGCTAAAGAAGTTAATATACCCCTGAATCAGTACGATCAGGATGATCACCGGTAGCACCCATTGGAAATAGGGTTTAAAGGCGCGGGGAAGTTTAATCCCCTCACCGGTGTTGACTTCCTTCAGGTAGTTGTCAAAGCCCCAACCAAAACGGGTCACGCAGAATAGTAGATAAACCAGGGAACCTAAAGGAAGCAGATTGTAGCTGAGGATAAAATCCTCCAGATCCAAGACCATCGTTCCTTCGCCTAAAGGTTGAAATCCCTTGAGGACATTGAACCCTAGGATGCAGGGCAGAGCGAGGATGATCATTAAAAAGGTATTGATGAGGGCCGATTTCTGCCGGCTCCAACCCCAAAGGTCCATGCCAAAGGCAAGGATGTTTTCGAAGACGGCGATCACCGTAGAGTAGGCGGCAAAGGTCATGAAGAGAAAGAAGAGGGCCCCCCAGATTTGTCCGCCGCCCATTGCGTTGAAGATATTGGGCAGGGTGACAAAGACCAGCCCGGGACCTTCGCCGGGGTCAACCCCAAAAGCAAAACAGGCCGGAAAGATGATCAGCCCTGCCAGTAAGGAGAGGGCCGTATCCAGGGTGGCGATGTTGATCGATTCGCCGAAAAGACTCCGTTGTTTACTGATGTAACTTCCAAAGATTGCCATCGAACCAACGCCTAGGCTTAAAGTGAAAAAGGCCTGGCTCATCGCGGCGAAGACGGTTTCCCAGAGCCCGATTTCCTGCATACGCTGGAAATCGGGGAGCAGGTAAAACTTGAGGCCTTCACCGGCGTTGGGCAGGGTAACTGCTTTGATGATCAACATAATAATAAGCGCGAACAACAAGGTCATCATCACCTTGGTCACCTTTTCCACGCCTTCTTGCAGACCAAGGGAGCAGACGCCAAAACAGAACACGGTGGTAATGACCATCCAAAGAATCATCGCCAGTGGATTGTCCAATAGATCAGTAAAGACCTGTCCCACCTGCTGGGTATTGAGCCCGTTAAACTGTCCAAGTAGAAATTTGTAGAAATAAGCCAGCATCCAACCGGCGATGGTGGTGTAAAACATCATGAGGAGATAATTGCCGAGGATCCCCGCATACCCCATCAGATGCCACTTCTGCCCGTCGCGCTCCATATCTTTAAAGGAAGTGGCGATGCTTTTTTGGCTCGCCCGCCCGACGGCCAGTTCCATAGTCATGATCGGAATGCCCAGTACGACAATGCAGAGTAGATAGATGAGGACGAAGATGCCGCCGCCATACTGCCCGGTGATGTAGGGGAAACGCCACACATCCCCCAAGCCAATGGAGCACCCGGCGGCGATTAGAATAAAGCCCAAGCGGGAAGCAAACCTTTCTCTTTTTTCCACTTTACAACCTCCTTCATTACCGCTAAAAACCGCGTGGTTCTTGCCAGTTGTGTATAAAAATAAATTAAATTATGAAATAAATTATATGATATTATTTACCATTACGCAAACCGTATTTAGCGTATTTAGCAAGGCCGCGTTATCCATTGTTTTGCAACCACTCATCCCGCAGGAGCCCATAATGAAGTACATCATGGTACATCCTCCGGATTTTGACCTCCTGCCACCCTTTTCCTTCGTATTTCATCCCGCATTTTTCCATAACGCGCCCGGAGCCTTCATTATCCCCCAACCTTCCTTCGTATTAAAGGTAAAATTATACAAGGAAGGCTAGAACCCTTTATTTGTAATTTTTTTATCTTTATTATCTTTATACTTATAAAGACCGGAGGAAATTAACTAACCGCTTTTTTGTTTCGTGACAGACGGTTGTCACCTCTCCCTCCAACGTAGCTGTGCGTTTAGTTTTTGTTGAGAGACGGTGGGTATGATTGAAGCGGGTGCCCGTTCAAGGTGTTTATCAGGGTCTTTCTGGAGGACGCGCCCAGGCCCGCGCGATTATAAGGCAAAGGAGTTGTTAAACAATGGCGAAACGGATTGGTTTCAGACTGGTAATTCTGCTGGCAGTAGTTTTAATCTTTTCCGGGCTCGTGCAGGCGGCTACACCAGAGTTTTCCGGCGAGATGATTCTGACTGACGCGAAGGGCAAGGTGACACAAGGGAAAATTTATGTTCAGGGCACAGAGAAAATCCGCCAAGAAACCAGTGCTGGCGATGAGGTCAGTGTTACTATCCTGCGCCTAGATAAAAAGGTCAGTTGGACGCTACTGCCTGATCAACAGTATATGGAAGTGAACTTGCCCTTTGATCCCAACCAACCCAACCTGGATCTGGAGTATGAGATGAAAACCCTCGGCAGCGAGACCGTTAATGGGTACCCCTGCCAGATCATTCAATATACATATAAAGACCGGAAATACGGTGTTTTGGTCCAATGGTTCTCGGAAGAACTGGGTTTTGCGGTTAAGACCCAAACCAAGGATGGTAAAGGGAAAGTCACTTCAACCGTGGAGTACCGGAACATCGTCGAAGGCAAGCAGCCGGACGAGTTATTTGAGATTCCCAGCGGGTACTCGAAGTTTTCGATCATCCCGAAACTACCCTTTTCATTTTAGAGTGGACCGCTTGTCCCTTTTCAAAAAGGAACCAGGAGCCCAATCAAATGTGATTATATGGTATGCGAATATATGGTTATAATCAACGGACTAGCTTTTACGTTGTCACCTTAACTTCAGGTCGCCCCAGAGTTTCTGGGGTTTTGCGTAATCGCCCACGCCGATCACGCTTTTTTTTGAGTCTTGCTTTTTCAAAGGAAAAAATGATCATCTCGACACTTGGCACTTTATTTCTTGGCCCACACTCAACCGTTTGTCTGTAGACCACTAGAGCAAGGCTACGCGAAAAAACAAAAAGGATGGTGGGATTATTTTGTTTGATCGAAATGGAAAAATAAGTGCTCTCCCCTGGAAAATAGGAGCCTTTTTTGGCCTGCTGTTTTTTATCTTGTTATTATTGGTCTTAACGCCGGAAAAAGTCTGTGCCTATGAAACGCCTGCCGGATATGATGCTTTTGATTACCAGAAGTTGCTGGCTTTTTTGGAACTACCAAACGGTACCGGTAAAAACGGCCACCTGATAAGCGCAGGTTATAACCCGGCGGATCCGACGACCTGGGAGGGGGTTACATGGAGTAGTGTGGGTAAGGTAACCCGCATTGATTGGCCTGGCAAAGAATTAGTAGGCGACCTGGATTTAAGCGGTTGCACGGCTTTGCAGAGTCTTTATTGCTATAACAACGCACTGACTAGTCTCGATGTGAGCGGTTGTACAAGTTTGATGTGGCTGAAAT
>DUQQ01000073.1 GCA_012837705.1 Hydrogenispora sp. | reverse complement strand
TCAAGAAGAGCCTTATATCCCCCGGGAGCTCGCCCAACTCCTGGCACGTGATTTAGGGCCACCGGACCGGCTAGAACTGCTGGGGACGGACATAGCGGAAGACCGGTGGATCCCTTTGTCCACCCTTGTGGCGTGCTGGCCAAAGCTGGAAGTGAACTTTGATGCTGGGCAATGGGTACTCACCCTTGGACCTTGAGGAAAAATTAAAACCGCCCCTGAACGATCGGGGCGGTTTCTGTCTTCTTGTTTAACCCAGAATTTTTCCTAAAGCCATGGCGGTCAGTTCGATCCGGGCAAACTCTTTAATCCTTTCCCAATCCCGTGCTAAGATGGCACCGCTTAGGTCTTTCGTGATCCCCAGATAACCGGAGAGGGCGCTTGTCAGGCGGTCCCGGCTGATCGTATCTAGGTAGGCCCAGTCTTGAACAAGGATGGATTCGGCCTCTTCTGCCGTCAGACCAATCTTCAGCAACTGGTTGTAAAGCTCGCCTTTGATCCCTTCTTTAACTTCATCCCAATTGCCGGCTAAGATTGAGGCGATCTGTTCCGTCGTGAGACGCCCTTTTACTAAGGCGCTTAAGCGGCTTAAGAGATCAGATTTATTTACTTCGCCGAACGCTTTCACGACGGTGGGTTCATTATTACGGTTATAATAGATGGTAATTTGGTCATCCTTGGTCAAGGTATCAACGGTTGTGGTAATGTTGTTCCGTAAGACCACGGCTTCCGGGGGGATGACCGCGATTTCGATCTGACCGTCGTCCTCCGGGCGGACGGTGATCAGATTTGTTCCGGCTTCTGGCTGGTCGATAACCTGACCACGAACGGATTTAAGGTTGAGTAATTGTTGTAGCATCCAAGCCGTATCAGCCCGGCTGGCCAGGCGGCTCGGGTTAAATTCGGGACCATAATACCGGGGCAGGAGCCCTAGCTTGGCCGCCATTTCTATCTGGTAAAAGGCCCAGTAATCATCGGCCAAATCGGAGAAAGTAGGAATAAACTCAATGGTGTAGTGCTCTTCCTCGGTTCCGATCTTCAGGAGCCGGGTCAGCATGACCACCATCTCCGCTCTGGTGACCGGTGCTTCCGGTTTGAAGCTGCCGTCTGGGTACCCGGTAATAATTTTGGCTTCGGCTAATGCTGCAATAAAATCCTCAGCCCAGTGCCCTTTCGTATCGGTGAATTGCTCTTGGTGACTGGCCGCTATGAGTTCATAAGCGGTGGCCAGTGTTTTGGCCAGTTCGGCCCGGGTGATGCTTTGGTCCGGTCGAAAGGAACCATCAGGGTAGCCGTTGAGGATGCCTTGGTCGATGAGGCTTTTGACGCTATCTTCCACCCAATGCCCGGCGATATCAGCCGGCGCGGCTTGGACAACCGGGGTTACAAAAAGGAAGATTAAAAGTAGCAAAAGGGAAAGGATTAAACGGTGACGTAAAGAAAACATTGTTGTTCACTCCCTTGGTTTGTCGGACTATACCTTCTCAATTCGCGGATGTCGCTGGGTATCCTTTATGTAAATCTTGGCCTGCTTGGTAAGAGAAAAAAAGAGAGGATTTTCCCGCCAAAGCTGGAATTAGTTAAAATCGGAAAAGGAGTGGGGGCTTTGCCGGAGATACTTTCGGTTTCACAGGTTACATTACAGATTAAACGTCTACTCGAAAATGAACAAGCTCTGCAGCAAGTTTGGGTTAGCGGTGAGATCTCCAACTTCACTCTTCATTCTTCGGGGCATATGTATTTTACCCTTAAGGACGAGGCTTCCCGGCTCCGGGCAGTGATGTTTAGGCGGGAAAACCAATGGCTTAAATTTCGCCCTTACGACGGATTGGAAGTTGTCGTCTGCGGCCGGATTGGCGTTTACCCCAAAAACGGCGAATATCAGCTTTATGTCGATCTGATGGAGGCCGCCGGAAAGGGTTCGCTCTACCTAGCTTTTGAGCAGTTAAAGGAGCGGTTGGCCCAAGAAGGGCTCTTTGCCCCGGAGCGGAAGAAACCGCTTCCGCGCTTACCCCGCAAGATCGGTGTCATCACCTCCCCGACCGGGGCGGCGGTACGGGATATCATTAAAATTCTGCGCCGTCGTCATGCACGCGTGGATATTCTGGTCATTCCCGCCCAAGTGCAGGGGGATACGGCTCCAGCCAGTTTAGTGGCGGCCTTGCAAGCCGCGGGGAGTTTGCGGGACTTGGATTTGGTCATTATCGGTCGCGGTGGCGGTTCCGCTGAGGAACTGTGGGCTTTTAATGACGAAGGCGTAGCCCGTGCCATTGCGGCCTGTCCCCATCCGGTGATCTCCGCGGTTGGGCACGAAACCGACTTTACCATTGCGGACTTGGTGGCTGATCTGCGTGCGCCCACACCATCAGGCGCCGCCGAACTCAGTGTTCCGGAGATTAATGAACTGCGCAACCAGATTAAACTTTACACTGATAACCTTCATGCTTTATTCTCCCGGGTCTGTGCCCAAAAACGCGCCCAAAGCGACCGGTTGTCTTTTCATCCGGCTTTACAGCATCCGGACCGTTTAATCTTAACGCGTCGGCAACAAGTGGACGAAGGAAAGGAAGAATTGGTGCGCCAGATGAAGGTTGCACTGCAGGAGCGCAGGAAGGATCTACAGCAGAAGATGGAGCAGTTGGACATGCTCAGTCCCTTGGCGGTTTTGAATCGCGGCTACAGTATCTGTTTCCGGGATACCGATGGTAAGCTGGTGCGGGAGGCAGCGGAGGTCGATCATGGTGATGTCTTACGTATTACCTTCCGCCGTGGACAGCTCCGCACTAAGGTGGAAGAAGTGAAAAAGGATGTGACGACATGGGCGAAAAAATAACGGAGAAGACGTTTGAAGAAGCCTTGGCCCGACTGGAGTTTATTATTGGTGAATTGGAAAAAGGCGAGTTGAATCTGGATGAAAGTTTAAAGCTATTTGAAGAAGGGATCGGTCTTGCCCGTCATTGCAATGCTAAACTCGACGAAGCCCAGGGAAGAGTGGAGTTGCTTTTGGGGACCGAGGACGGCGTGGCGAAGACGACCCCATTCCAACCGGAGGAGGAATAATTTTGAACCGACCGGAACTCCAGTTTTATAAAGAAAGCATTGAAGAAGCCCTTGATGCCTATCTACCAAGCTCTTCCTGCGTTCCGGAGAAAATACATGAAGCGATGCGCTACAGCGTTTGTGGCGGCGGGAAAAGGATCCGGGGTGTGCTTGCCCTGATCGCTTGTGAGGTAGCAGGCGGGCGGTGGCAAGATGCGCTACCGGCCGCGTGTGCGCTGGAGATGATCCATGCCTACTCACTGATTCATGATGATCTCCCTTGTATGGACGATGATGACCTGCGTCGCGGTAAACCCACTAACCATCGGGTGTACGGCGAAGCCATCGCCCTTTTGGCGGGTGATGCTCTGTTAACCCATGGGATCGCTACCATGGTAAATAATATTCCGGCTGGCCTCGAGGGGGCATACCACCGGGCTTTGCAGGAATTGGTGGAAGCCATTGGCACCCAAGGGATGATCGGTGGGCAGGTGCTGGATCTGGCCGCGGAAGGAAAGCAATTAACCCTCGAGGAGCTTAATTTAATCTACCGTTGGAAAACCGGCGCTTTGATCCGGGCGGCCTTACGGATGGGGGGCTTGATTGGCGGGGGCGAACAATGGGTCCTGGAGGCATTGACGCAATATGGTGAAGCGCTTGGCCTTGCTTTTCAGATTACCGATGATCTACTGGATCTGGAAGCCGATCCGGAAATCCTCGGTAAAATGGTGGGAAGCGACTTAAAAAAACAAAAAGCAACATATCCTGGTATTGTCGGGAACGATGAGGCCCATCGGTTGGCGATGGCGGAGATTATGCGGGCTTGTACCGCCCTTGCTCCTTTAGGCGAAAGCGGAAAAGTCCTCATCGAACTGGCAGAAGCGGTACTAAAGCGGAACCATTAAACATAATACGAACGCACGCGAGACTTTGTTACAAATGAAGGAGGAAAAAAGTGGGCTTTTCAGAAAACACCGTCTTTTGGAGCGCTTTCATTGCTTGGTTGGTCGCCCAGATCCTAAAGGGATTGTTGTCCCTAGTCAAACATAAAAAAATGGATTTTCGCCGCTTTGTCGGCGCGGGTGGGATGCCCAGTTCCCACTCGGCTTTTGTTTCGGCACTGGCGACGGGGGTCGGGCTCACTGAAGGCTGGGCTTCGACCAGTTTTGCCCTGGCCCTGGTCTTTTCCTTAGTGGTAATGTACGACGCGGCTGGGGTCCGGTTGGCCGCCAGCAAACAGGCGAGAGTCTTGAATAAGATGGTGAAAGAGCTTTTTGATGAACGCGAGTTTCACCATGAACGGCTGAAGGAATTCATCGGCCATACTCCAGTAGAAGTGATCGTCGGGGCTTTGCTCGGGGTCTTTTTTGGCTGGTGGTTGGTGGGGGGAAAATAATTTTAAAAAAAACTTGTTATGTGTTATAATGTATGGTACACAGAAGATGGTGTAGTATCCTAGTCGGAAACTCGTTTCGAAGACGGGCCTAAAAATCCGTGAAGGGCACATCGATGAAGTCCCTGGTGCTAGCTGCTGACGCCCAGTCGGGGGCGGTGCTGGGGGTTAAGGTATCGGGGCACCCCGCAAAGGCATGCGGGAGTTGACCCCTTACCGTGGAGACCCAAGTGCGTGGGGACGCTTACGGGCTAAACTACGGCTTGGGATGGGAACCTGCATACGGTGTGGAAGGAGTATAAAAGCTCACGAAATATCGATGCAGTGTAGCCTGCCTTGAGGTGGGGTGGCGAGGATAACGGGTGCCAAGTAATGTTCTTGAAGGCCTGAGAACATTGCTCTTTGCCGTTTGAAACCCATCCTGCAAAAGAGGCTAGAAACGATCCTTTCCGTTGAGGAAAACTCCTAGGCTATTCCCGCGGGGACAATTATTGGGGATTGCGGTGTGGACTAAGTGGTGATCCAGTTTTACCGACGGCGACGCGGTAAGGTGTTCGTAAAGGGAAACCGCCGGAATGGTGACGTTCCGGTGAACACCGGGAAAACCTACTGGACCTTAAGCCACAATGTTTACTCAATAATTGACCATCTTCTTATACATACGAAAAATTAGAGCGAGTTAAGTTGGGGGAGTTTGCTTGGCGGGCGCTTTTCGAGTCGGGATCCTGACTTTTTTTTTGACTATTTCCATTTCGGTTTTGTTTCAGTTAACCCAAGCCCGGACCGCTTTCTGGGTCTCAGTCTTTGTTCTACTGATGGTCGTTTTTTTAGGCATAATCTTTGATATCGTTGGAACCGCCACTACAGCTGCTTCGGAAAAACCCTTTCATGCAATGGCCAGTGACCGCGTACCGGGGGCCAAGAAAGGTATTGAACTGGTGCGTAAAGCAGATCAGGTGGCGAATTTCTGCAATGACGTGGTCGGGGATATCTGTGGGACGGTGAGTGGCTCGATCAGTGCCGCTTTGGTGATTAATTTTGTGGCGAACCATAACTTAATGGCCTACGGCGATTTGCTCTCCCTGTTTGTTGTGGGGTTGATCTCCGCGTTAACGGTGGGCGGTAAGGCTGCCGGTAAATCCTTTGCCATTAAAAAGTCCACCATGATCTTGCTGCGCGTGGCGTTTATCCTCGAGAAAATTGAAATACTGAGTGGACGGCAGTCGAATCGGGGGAAGAATAAAAAGGGAAGAACAAAAGTCTAAGATAAGAGTGGGGTTTTAAGCGAAGATGCGTGCAGACCGAAAACTACCTGAGGATTTAAAGAAAATGTCCGGCGACGAACTGGAGGCTTTGGCGGCTGAGATCCGGACCCTTTTGATTGAAACCACCGCCAAGCGTGGGGGTCATCTTGCCCCCAATTTGGGTGTGGTCGAGCTCACTTTGGCCTTGCATAAAGTCTTTAACAGTCCGGAGGATAAAATCATTTGGGATGTGGGGCATCAATCCTATGTGCATAAGATCGTTACGGGTCGATGGCAGGATTTTCATACGCTTCGGCAGTGGGGCGGGATAAGCGGCTTTCCCAAACCGGAAGAGAGTCCCCATGATGTCTTCGCTACTGGGCACAGCAGTACTTCGATCTCGGTCGCCCTTGGCCTGGCGAAAGCCCGGGATCTGCGGGGCGAAGATTATAAAGTGGTGGCGGTGATCGGTGATGGTTCACTCACCGGTGGACTGGCTTTTGAAGCTCTGAACAATGCAGGACATTTAAAAACCAATTTAATAGTGGTTCTTAACGACAATGAGATGTCAATCGCCCCTAATGTGGGTGCGCTTTCCACTTATTTAAGTCAGGCGCGTCTCAACCCCACCTTGTATAAATTCCGCGCTGACCTCGAACAGTTTATCCAGAAGATTCCGAAAGTTGGCGAAACTACCTTTCGTTACTGGGATAAATTAAAGGATAGTTTTAAATACTTGGTCATACCCGGGATTGTCTTTGAGGAACTGGGCTTTACTTATATCGGTCCGGTGGACGGCCATAATTTACGCCAGTTGACACAGACTCTAACTGATGCCACCCGCCGCCAAGGACCGGTCCTCCTCCACGTGCGGACGAAAAAAGGGAAGGGTTACCGGCCAGCGGAAGAAAATCCCACCCGTTTCCATGGTGTTCCCGGTTTTGATGTCGGCACCGGAGCGTTGCCGACTGCTAGTGGGCCCCCCACATATACAGAGGTGTTTGGGGCCACTTTAACGGAAGCAGCCGCCCATGACGACCGGATCGTGGCCATTACAGCGGCGATGACGGAAGGCACCGGCCTCAAGAGTTTTGCCCATGCCTATCCGGAACGCTTTTTCGATGTGGGGATAGCGGAAGGGCATGCCGTCACGATGGCGGGTGGTTTGGCACGGGCGGGGATGAAGCCGGTGGTGGCTATTTATTCTACTTTTCTGCAACGCGCTTTCGACCAGATCATGCATGATGTCTGTTTGCAGAAACTTCCGGTTATCTTTGCCATTGATCGTGCCGGAGTCGTTGGGGAGGACGGGCCAACTCACCACGGGGTCTTTGACCTTGCTTACCTCCGTATGATGCCTGGACTGACGATAATGGTACCAAAGGACGAAAATGAGCTGCGCCAGATGTTTTTATTCGCTTTGAAAATGGACAAACCGGTGGCGATCCGTTACCCCCGCGGACAAGGAAACGGCGGGAATCTCAGTACGGTGCAGGCCTTCAAACCGGGAGAAGCAGAGGTGCTTAGAACTGGTGAAGATGCTGCCATTCTGGCCCTTGGCCCGATGGTGAAAAAAGCCGAGGAGGCGGCGGATCTCCTTAAGACGGCGGGGATTAATTGTGCCGTAATTAATGCCCGTTTTGTTAAACCTTTGGATCGTGATACGATCATCGCTTGGGCGCGACGCGTTCCCCACCTCATCACGGTGGAGGACCATGTGTTAACCGGCGGTTTTGGTTCTGCGGTGTTGGAATTATTGGCTGAGGTTGGGGTCCGTAGTGGACAGATAACCCGTTTGGGTTATCCGGATCAGTTTATTGAAACTGCTACCATCGCTGAACTTCATAACCTTTATGGCTTAACGGCGGAAGGAATCTTCCGGTCGGTAGCCGGCCGCCCTTTGACGCTGGCCAGTGGGAAAAAATAGTGAAAGATAACCGGGCCGCAGGGTATCTCCTTTTCGCGAAGAAGATGATGCCAAGAAATACAAGACAGCGGAGAAGACCATTCGGCCCGGTTAGATGTCAAGCTCCGGCGGCGGACAGTAGCTGGCCATTTAGAGCAGCGCTTCGAGCGCTAGGAGAAGGACAGACGATTATTTTCTAATTAGAAGGAATATTTCCCCAAACGTCGAATGAGATAGTTGAATCCAGATTTTAACCGCTTGTTATCCGTAATTTAAGGGAGGGAGCCTTTAGTAAACATTTGTTCGTTTCTATATGAAATTTGGTTGAAATTGGCTTGGTAGTCACTCGGTGAGGCCAGAGACTAAATTACCGCATAAATGTTGCGCAGCCCGAAAATGGACTTATTCCCTATATCGTAATCACTACCGTATTACTAATTGATTAGGAATGAACATAATGAAGAAAAAACCATTCGTCCTGGGATTAGTGGCCGTTGCGATTGCTTATCTAGCAGGTGCCTATTATTTGTACCGAAAATTGCTTTTTCCGATCCTTTCGTCACGGGAGGTGTTAACCTATATTTGGGTGGTTGCCTCCGGTTTTCTCTTGTTTATCACCTTTTCGCTCTATTACATCTTGGCCTTTCAGCGGCAGCTTAAGGAGCAAAAAGTACGGCAGAGAAAAAGCAGCTCAAAACTGCAAAAAGCGAACGAAGGGGCGCTTAAAGCATTGATCCATGCCTTAAACTACCGGGATCACGACACCTGGGATCATTCGACGCGGGTGGCTGCTTACGCCACAGCCCTTGCTGAACATATGGGGCTGCCCCAATCCGAACTGGAAAAGATCGCTTTGGCGGGTTACCTGCATGATATTGGTAAGATTGGTGTACCCGACCGGATCCTTTTAAAGAAGTCAAATCTGCTCCCGGAGGAATGGGAGACGATCAAACGCCATCCCGAATTGGGTTACGAGATAATTCACGAGCTTGAGTTCCTTAATAGCGCAGCCGATATAATTCTGCTACACCATGAACGTTATGATGGAAGCGGGTATCCTTTAGGTTTAAGGGGTGAAAAAATTCCATTATTGGCCCGCATCTTTTCGGTTGCCGATGCGCTGGACGCCATGACTAGCGAACGTCCATACCGTGCGGCCCGCTCGATGGCAGAGGCTTTTGGCGAAGTACGCAGCCTAGCGGGGGTCCAGTTTTGTCCTAAATGTGTAAAGGCGTTAGAGGAATTGGGGGTTGAGAACTTATCCCAAATTCAGCAGCGCGCTAAGGACCATAAGATTAAGGAGTTTCAACCCGAGGATCTGATCCCTTGTTCTGATATAATTTAAAAATTAGACCCGCGAGGGTCATAATTTTTTGGAGAAAGCAAATGGAAAAACGCAAACTTTGGCCTGTGGTTCTCCTGGTTTTGCTGGTTATTGCGGCTTTTTTCTTCTTCCGGCGGCGCGAGGAACCGGTGACGGAGAGCCGTTTTCTGTTTGGGACCTTGATTCGGATCACCGCTTACGGCCCCGGCGCTTCAAACGCTGTTGAGCGGGCTTTTGGCGAACTAGAACGGATCCATGACCTTACTTCCGGAACCCACGGCATTGTTGCCCAGATCAATGCCCAGGCGGGTAAAAACCCCGTTCAGGTTGGACCCGAAATTTTCCTGTTTATACAAACCGTTTTTCAGTTGGCGGCGGCAAGTGATGGTTATTTTAACCCGGCGATCGGCCCATTAGTTGAGCTTTGGGATTTTGGCTACGACGGCAAGGGACGGCTGCCCGCCCCCACGGAAATTACGGCGGTTTTACCTCTGACCCAAAGTGACCTGGTGGATTTGGACGAAAAAGACCTGACGGTTTACCTGAAAAAAGCCGGAATGAAACTGGACTTAAGTGGCGTAGCGAAAGGATATGCTATTGATCGGGCTTGGGCGATCCTGAAGCAGGCCGGGGTGGCCGGGGCATTAATTAACGGTGGTGAAAGCAGTATTCGGGTTTTGGGGGAAAGGCCGGGGGGCGGACCGTGGCGGATTGCCCTTTCCCATCCGCGAAGCAAAGAGTGGATCGGCATTGTGCACCTGACTTCCGACCAAGCGCTGGGCACATCCGCCGATACGCAGCGGTATGTTGAAGTTGACGGTCAGCGCTATTCACATCTCCTCAACCCTTTTACCGGCTATCCAGCGACGGATCTTGCGGCGGTGACAATTATCACCGATTCGGCAATGAAAGCGGACCTTTTTTCAACGGCGGTTTTTGTGGCCGAAGCTGGAGCCCGGGAACGTTTAATCGTCGGGCAGAAACTGGAGGCGCTAAGCGTTGACCGTGACATGAATGTGACCATGACGCCGGGGTTCGCCGCGATCCTGAAAAGAACAGACGAAGATTTAGGAGTGATATAGTGGAAAAAAAGCATGGGCCGGTGGAGGTCGAAAAACAAGTGGATGCACTTTTGGTTAAAGCCGATCAACTACTGGCAACCGCCGAACAAACCCCGGATCGAACTGGTGTTTATGAAAATTGCCGGGCGGCAGTGCGCCACCTCTTAGAAGCTTATCTTCTGGCACTGGAAGAGAATACGTCCCCGTTAACGAATTTGGCCTTTGATCAACTCTGGGAAAAATGTGTTGCGCTTGATCCGGAAATCCTTCCGCTGGTGGCTAATGTCCGTTTATTTCTCGATGAACCAGGTACCATCACCACTGAAGAGGAAGCGGAAATAGTGATCGACGCGGCAAATGAGCTTTGGGACTTTATCTTTGATTCTTTACACGAATAATTGTCCATTGTTACCTTAAGCTTCCTGATCCGATGTAAGTTTGGCCGCAAGATAAAGGGCAGATCACATAGAGGTTGACGAAAGGACAGACCCGGCAGAAAGCCACGGGTCTTTTTTTTTGAGTAAATAGAAGGAAACAGACCGCGGAAATGTTATTTTTCTTGGTCTATCCCGGCCTAATAATGCCTACTTTACGAGGGCGTTTTTTAAATAGTTGACTTTTTCCGGAGGCTTTGGAAGAAGTGATTGTTAAAGAGTTGTTTCAAAAAAACAGGTTCTGTATTATACTAGCAATACAGTAACCGGTGGGCTCAGGTTGCACGAATAATTGGCAGCGTCCACTTGGGACGGTCTTAACTATATATCTACAGGCAATGGGTTTGAAAGAAAAGAGGAACTTACGATGAAGCGGATGATGGATCGGGCGAACGAGGATTGAGAGGGAAAGTTAGTAAAGGATGGTAACATGGAGCTCAATCAGAGATGTATAGAGATTCTCCAGGTTTTACGCGAAAGTGATGACTTTATCAGAACAACCGATCTGGCAGACACTTATGGCCTGACTGACCGGGCGATTCGATACAGTATTGATAAGATCGAAAAATTCTTGGTAAAAAACGGCTTTGATTATTTGGAGCGGGAACACAATAAAGGAATTAAACTAAGACGCAGAGAGGGACTGGAGGAATTTATCGATTCCTTTATTGGCAGTCATACTCCATATAAGTATTATTTTTCCGCTGAAGAAAGGTTTATCTATTTAGCAATCAGGCTTCTGTTGGCGGAGTCGCCAGTGAGCAGTGAAGAACTGCGACGCAGACTTTATATCTCCAAGAACACGGTCCTAAAATCCCTTTCGACCGTGGAAGAATGGTTGCGGAAGCGAAACCTGATTCTCGTTAAAAAGCGTAAAGTCGGCATTTGGGTAAAAGGTAAGGAGATGGACCGCCGGCGCGTGGCGGTTGATCTGATTCTGCAAACGCTCACGGTGAAAGATCTCCTAAATTACCTTGATAAACAGACGGTACAATCGAAACTGATCAATTTACTCATTGAAGAACTTTTTGGCCAAGCCGACCTATGGTTTTTAGATGAACTGATTTGCCAAGCCGAAGCGGAGTTGGGGAGAAAATTCAGTGACAAAGCTTACTGTCAATTGGTGATCTATTTAGCCATTATCTTAAGAAGGGTGGCGCACGGAATCGACTCCCTGGATTTACATGTGGACAATATGAAAAACAGTATCGAATTCTCGGCGGCAAAACAGATGGTTGAAAGGTTACAGCAGGAATTGGGGGTTAGAATCGCGCCCAGTGAAACCGATCATATTATGCTCTATTTGTTGGGGGCAGATGTGATCAAATCCGAACGGTCCAAAATGTCCCTGTACCAAAGGCAAATCCGCGCGCGACAGGACCGCTTATATCAAGTGGCGGCGACCATGACCGCTGAGATGGAAAAACTTTGCGGGATGGGGTTTGGAAAGGAAAAGAGACGAATTGTCGAAGACTTGACCCTTTATCTCCGGTCTGCTGTATACAGAGTAAAGTATGGAATAGCGCATGTAAACCCGGCTTATGATGAAGTCCGCAACAAGTATAATGAGATGTTTCAGCGGACAAAGCAAGCGGCGCGCGCTTTGGAAGAGTATATCAAGGAAAAAGTGGACAACCACGAACTGTCTTTCTTGACCATGCATTTTGTGGCCGGAATGGAGCGGGCAAAACAGATTACTCATGATAAAACCAGGATTATTGTGGTTTGCGGAACCGGAATCGGAACCGCCTCGGTGTTGGCTTACCGGTTAATGAATGAATTCAATGTGAAGATTGTTGATACGGTGTCTTGTCGCGGTTTAAGTGCTGTCCCGAAAGATAAATATGACCTGATTATCAGTACCGTGGATCTCCCCGGTTATGAGCAAAACCGCTACCTTAAGGTCCAACCATTTTTGGGTGAAGAAGACTATCGACGACTCCAGCAACGTCTTAATCGGAGATTTCCCAGCTGGCACCGGTTGGAGCTTTCTTTGGTGAACAGGTTGATTGGCGTTGTGGAAAAGTATGCCGAGATTACAGACAGACAGCAATTACAATACGAAATGATGTATGAGATTAAGCGGCACAATGAACGCCGTGTAGAAAGAAGGTTTGTCTATATGCTTAATGATTTATTAACCAGGGAAACAATTAAGCTAAACCTTTCTTGCGCAGACTGGAAAGAAGCGATTGCGGCCGGGGCTGCTCTGTTGGAAGAAAAAAAGTGGGTGTCTACCGGGTATAAGGAGGCGATTATCAATAATTTCGCTGAATTCGGACCCTATATGGTGGTCGCCCCGGGGATCGTTCTGGCGCATGCCCGACCGGAGTGTGGCGTGAAGAAACTGGCGATGAGTCTGGTGACACTGGAGAAGCCCGTCAATTTCGGCCATGAGTTGAATGATCCGGTGAAATTGGTGGTAACTTTTGCCGCCACTGATAACGAGACGCACCTGAAAGCTCTTTCCCAGTTGATGGAGGTCTTCATGAGCCAGGAGGATCTGAACATTATCCTCAATGCGACCAATAAAGATGAAGTAATTGAAGTGGTCAAAAAGCACTCTAAATAACACCATAGCTTGCCATCCAAAAACAGACAGCGTAAGGAGGGAGGAAGGGTGGTGATGCCGCGAACTTGATGCTCCGTAAGAACATGTCGAGGACAAAAAAAGGCCGGTCCAGAATGGAGGTGATACAAAATGAAGATACTCGTTTGTTGCGGTAGCGGTCTTGGCAGCAGCTTTATGATCGAAATGAATATTAAAAAAGTCTTGGGTGAACTCGGAGTCGAGGCCGAGGTCGGACACTCAGATTTGTCATCCGCAAAAGCAATGCAGGCTGATGTTTATGTTGGAACAAGAGATATCGCCAGTCAACTGGAGTTGCTAGACGGAGAAGTTGTATCACTCAACAGCATGATTGACCTGGCCGAACTGAAAGAAAAGTTAAGTGAGGTCTTGAGGAAGAAGAATCTACTTTAGAAAAAAAAAAGGGGGGGTTCAAATGTTACAGGTTATTCTGGATATTCTGAGTGTACCAGCGGTGTTAGTAGGTTTAGTAGCGTTAGTCGGGTTGGCTGTGCAAAAGAAGAAAAGCGCCGAAGTAATTACAGGAACCATCAAGACAATCATGGGCTTTTTGGTCTTGAGCGGCGGTGCTGATCTTGCGGTGGCGGCGCTTAGCCACTTTGGAACCATGTTTCAACAGGGTTTTGGCGTCCAAGGGATTGTCCCCCATAACGAAGCCGTTGTGGCTTTGGCCTTAAAAGAATACGGACAACAGACCGCGCTGATCATGACCTTTGGTATGGTGGCCAATATCTTGATTGCCCGCTTTACAAAGTTAAAGTACATCTTTCTCACCGGTCATCACACCTTGTATATGGCTTGTATGATTGCGGCTATTTTCATTGCCGCTGGAATTACCGGAGTGCCTCTGGTCATCTTTGGTTCGATCCTCCTCGGTTTGACCATGGCTTTCTTCCCGGCTATTGCGCAACCGACCATGAGGAAGATCACGGGCACGGATGACGTAGCATTTGCCCATTTTGGAACCGTCGGTTACGTCCTCTCCGCTGGCGTTGGGAAGTTGGTGGGGAAGAATTCGAAGTCCACTGAAGAAATGCAGTTCCCGCAGGGCTTATCTTTCCTACGTGACACCTCGGTCTCCGTGGCACTGGTCATGGGGATCCTCTACTTGGTTGTGGCTTTTGCCTCTGGACGTGCTTTTGTTGAAGCAAACTTAAGTGATGGACAGAACTTTATCGTCTTTGCTTTACTAAAAGCGATTACTTTTGCTGGAGGAGTCTATGTCATCTTGGCTGGTGTCCGGTTGATTTTGGCGGAGATTATTCCGGCCTTCAAGGGTATTGCCGAGCGGATTGTTCCCGAGGCGAAACCTGCTCTGGACTGTCCGGTAGTTTTTCCGTATGCTCCTAATGCTGTATTGATCGGTTTTCTCTCCAGTTTCCTTGGGGGGATTATCGGAATGGCCATTCTGATTGCGCTTAATGCTCCGGTGATTCTACCCGGTGTTGTCCCTCACTTCTTCTGTGGCGCTACGGCTGGTGTTTTTGGTAACGCCACCGGGGGAAAAAGAGGAGCTTTCTGGGGCGCGCTGGCGCACGGGATCTTGATTACTTTCCTACCGGTGCTCTTGATGCCGGTCTTGGGTGATTTGGGTTTTGCCAATACTACCTTCAGTGACGCCGACTTTGGCGTGGTTGGAATCTTACTTGGTAATGTATTGAAGCTTTTTATACGGTAAATTAAGGGACGGGTAGGTCTTCTTAGCCAGCCTTCCGGGATGGGCAGGGAAGGCCTACCCCGGTAATAACATGTAAATACCGGCGGCGTTGGTGCAGAATACTTTGTTATTGGACGGCTGTATAGTGTTTGGTGATACCTTCTCTGGCTAAAGATGTGATGCCCGTTATCGATGGGTAATAAGCTGTGTTCAAGTGTGATGTGGTGTGTGGGCCATAGATTAGCATGGTAGGGGATAATTGCGATCAGCAGCGGTCAAGGAGACCATTTGCGGATAGGTAAGATCTTTGCTTGGTTTGAGCTGAGAAAAGATGAAGATGGGTGAAAGCGGGGAGCTGCACACCGAGAGGAAGGTGTGCAAACGACGAAATGGGAGGGAACGTAATGAATGAAAGTACAGTGGCGAAATTGAAGAAAGCAGCCCTCCAGGTTAGAATGGACTGTATTAACATCCAAAAACTGGTTGGCTCCGGACATCTGGGGGGGTCTTTTTCCGCCGTGGAATTACTGGTTTATCTGTATTTTTTCCGGATGAGGATTGACCCGCAACACCCCTGGGCTGAAGAGAGAGATGTTTTTATTCTTAGTAAAGGCCACGCCTCCCTTGGGTACTACAGTGTTTTGGCACGGCGGGGCTTCTTCTCTGTTGATGAACTGAAGACCTATCGTCGGATTAATTCGCGATTACAGGGGCATACCCAGATGGATAGCGCTCCCGGAATCGAGTGTAGTTCGGGCTCGTTAGGGCAGGGACTTTCCTTTGGTTTAGGGATGGCCCTTGGTTATAAAAAAAGAGGTCTGCCGAATCTGGTCTATGTAATGGTGGGCGATGGTGAATTACAGGAGGGCCAGATTTGGGAGGCGATTATTCTTCAAAGTCGCTTGTGTCTGGATAATTTAATCCTGATTATCGACCAAAACCGTTTGCAACTGGATGATTATGTCCGTAATGTGTCCGGGGATGAAAATTACCTGGAACGGTTTCGTGCTTTCGGGTTTCATGCCATTGGTGTGGACGGTCATGATTTTCTCCAAATTGACCAGGCCTTCAAGGAAGTGCAGCCAGGCCGGGCTAATGTGATAATCGCCAGTACAGTGAAGGGCAAGGGGATCTCCTTTATGGAAAACGAAATCGCTTGGCATGCCAAGAAGCTCAGCGCGGCTGAGTATGAAGCGGCTTTGGCCGAGCTTAAGGAAGAGGAGGCATCCTTATGTATGAATTAGTGGCACCCCGGGACATCTTCGGGTCGACGCTGGTGGAGATCGGGAAAGTAAATGAGCGGCTTTTTGTGGTGAACGCCGACCTGTCCGCCGCGACAAAAACGGATAAGTTTCGGGCGGAATTTGGCGACAGATTTATTAATGTGGGGATCAGTGAACAGAACATGGTGGGGGTGGCGGCCGGTCTAGCCCGGGTAGGCTTCATCCCGGTCATGAGCACTTTTGCTTGCTTTGCGCCAGGCCGGTGCTATGACCAGATTAGGCAGTCCATCGCCTACACCAACCTAAATGTGAAGATTGCCTCCACCCATCCCGGATTGGCCGTTGGGGTGGATGGAGCAACGCATCAAAGCCTGGATGATCTTGCGTTGATGCGCGTGCTACCCAACATGACGGTTTTGGCCCCTTCCGATCAGGTCCAGACAAGAAAGGCCGTGCTCAAAGCAGTCGAACATGAAGGCCCGGTTTATCTCCGAATCGGCCGGATGGAATGTCCGGTTTTCTTCCGAGAAGAGATGGAATTTGAGATTGGAAAGGCCTATGTATTAAGGGAAGGGACGGATGTTACCTTGATCGCCCACGGCTCCATGGTGGGAGTAATTTATGAGGCCGCGCAAATTTTGGCCGAAAAGGGGATTCAAGCTCGGGTTATTGATATGCCGACCATTAAACCCCTCGACCAGGCGGCGATCAGACAAGCGGCGCAAGAAACAAAAGCCATCGTTACTGCGGAGGACCATTTTCTCTGCGGCGGTCTTTACAGCGCAGTCTGTGAAGTAGTGGCCGGACTGGTGCCAGTACGGGGGGTTGCCGTCCGGGATACATTTGGCGAATCGGGAACGCCGGCCGAATTATATGAAAAGTATGGCTTAACACCGAACAGTGTCGTGGAGGAGGTCTTCCATGCCTTGCACTGACGTTAGCCGTAGCCGTCCGTGTAAACCGGAGATTAAATTAATTGCCACAGACATGGACGGTACTTTACTAAACAGTCGAGGCCAGATTGATGAGTCTTTTTTTGGGCTCTTTGCGGAGTTGGAACGGAGAAACATTATGTTTGTTGTCTGCAGTGGCCGGTTCTATGCGACCCTGGTCCGGAACTTTCAGCGGATAGAAAGCGGTTTGCTTCTGGTTGCCCATAATGGCGCGGTTGTTCAACATAGTGACTCTGAGCAACCCATTTTTGAGCGAAACATTGAGCATAAACTGGTAATCTCCACTTTGCAGCAGTTGTTTGCGATGAACTTGGAAGCCGAGGTATATCTGGCAGCGAAGAATACCGCTTATGTAATGCGGCCGTCGGCTGACTTTAAAGCGAATTTAATCCGGCACGATGTGGATTTTGTTGAGATCCCGTCACTGTTTACCGTCAAAGAGGGGATCAAAAAGATTGGTCTCTTTCAAAAAGGTGGGCTGACCGCAACCACCGTTCGCAAGGTGAAAGAGGCCTTTCGGGAAACTTTTGAGTGTGTGGCCGCTGGTGAGGTGTGGCTGGAAATGATGGGCAGAAATATCAGCAAAGGCTGGGCGCTGGCTAAGATCCAGGAAAGGTTTGGAATTGGTCCGGAGAATACCCTGGTCTTCGGCGACTACTATAACGATCTGGAACTTTTTCAACAAGCCGCATACAGCTTTGCCATGGCTAATGCACCGGCAGACGTGAAGAAGGCGGCCCGCTTCGTGGCCCCGGATAACGACGCCAACGGAGTGGTGCGAGTAATCAAGCGGTATTTAGCGGAGGATGTAGAGTTTTCATCTTCTATTGGTAAGCGTGATTTTGCTTAAGAAAAGCGGAAAAGAAATTCCTTCCGTCAGGACAAGCCGGTGTTGAAACGGGGATAGGCGTCTTATGTAAACACTTACGATCGGAGTTAATCTAAAGGAGTGGATGCGATGTTAATCCTCTTGGACTCGGCCGATCTTATAGCTTTAAGGGCGATTATTCCTGGCCATCCCATCGACGGGGTGACAACCAATCCGACGATAATCAGCAGGGCGTGCTCCGTGAAGAGCGAAATTCCCGAGTTACTCCGGCAGATCCGGAGTTTAATAGACAGCTCAGGCATGCTCCATATTCAAGTGACGACAGCCACTGTCGACGGGATTGTGGCGGAGGCGGAGACCATTAAAGAACAATTCGGAAGGGATGTTTATATCAAAATTCCGGTAACTCCGGAAGGAATCAAGGCGATGGCTATTTTGGCTCAACAAGGTACACGGATAACCGCCACTGCCGTTTTTACCCCACAACAAGCCTTGGTCGCCGCCAAGGCCGGGGCGGATTTTGTTGCCCCGTATGTAAACCGCCTAGATGACCTGGTGGTGGACGGGAGCAGAGTGGTGAGGGAGATCAAGCAGATTTTTACGGAATACTCGTTAAAAACGCGGATTTTAGCGGCTAGCTTTCGAAATATCGAACAAGTTCACCGGGTGTGTCTTTCCGGAGCTGACGCTGTAACGATCAGCCCGGAATTGTACTGGAAAATGCTCTTCCATCCATTGACCCAAAGAAGTGTGGAGGAGTTCGAACGGAATTGGAAGGCCATTCCGGAGGAAGAGGAACGGAATCAAAATAAGCGGAATTAAAAAAAAGGAGGCAATCAGATGGTTGCGGAGAAAGTGATCATAAAGAATGAAACCGGTCTGCACGCCAGACCGGCATCAAATCTCGTGAAGGAAGCCTCCGCTTACCCCTGTACGCTGCGCATCAGAAAAGGCGATAAAGAGGTAAATCTCCAAAGTATGCTGGGGGTTTTAAGCTTGGGGGTGGCAAAAGGAGATGAGGTAACCATCATCGCCGACGGTCCCGATGAAGAGGAGAGCCTTAAAAAGATTATCGAATTCATTAATTGTTTGGAGGGGTAGGGCACCGACGAGCAGCGAACAGAAAGAAAAAGGCGTCTCTTGGCACGATCAATTCTCTGCTTAGCCTTGTCAAAGGGTTGGAACTGTGGTAAACTTTAATTATTCGATGATGTAATGGCAAAGGAGTGGGTTTTCAACCCACTTTTTGTCTTGTGTCCATAATTATTTGGGAAAAAGGAGCGTACATATGGGTCAAGGATTAAAAAACATCCTTTGGAAACTAGCGGAAGAAGTCGGTGCCGAACTAAATTATGAAGTGGTGGAAGTGGCGTTGACGCGAGAAGGAGCACAACGGCTCCTTAGGGTGTTCATTGATCGTCCCGAAGGGATTGGTGTGAAGGACTGTGAGGTTTTCAGCAAACGGCTAAGTGCAGTCTTGGACGAGGAGGATCCAATTCCCACCGCTTATCTGTTAGAAGTATCTTCTCCCGGTTTAGAGCGGCCTTTGACGAAACCCGAACATTTTCAGCGCTTTGCCGGTCAAGGTGTGGAAATCCGGCTTTTTGCACCCGTACAGGGAAAAAGAAAACTTAGGGGCCGTCTTAAAGGCTGGTCTGATCAGCCCGAAAGCCATGTTCAGGTCGAAGTTAACGGCGAGACTTTAGATATACCCTGGGAATTGATTTCGAAAGCTCGTTTACAGGTTATAGATTGAGGACGAGTTAAGGGAGGATATTCGGATGAACCGAGAGTTGATAGAAGCATTAAATATGGTTGAAAAGGAAAAGGGAATCGCGAAGGAAATTTTGATCGACGCGATTGAGTCCGCTATTTTATCGGCTTATAAAAAAGACCAGGGAAAAAACAATAACCTAAAGGTGGTTTTGGACCCAGAAACCGGTGAATTCCATATATACATCTATAAAGAAGTCGTAATGGAAGTGGAAGATGAGAATACGCAGATTAATTTAGCAGAGGCCAAAGCGATCGACCCCAGTTACCAGTTGGAAGATCAGGTGGAGTTTGAAATCTATCCGAAGGAATTTGGTCGGATTGCCGCGCAGACCGCGAAACAGATTATTGTCCAAAGGATCCGCGAAGCTGAGCGGACCTTGATCTACAATGAATATTCTTCTCGGGTGGATGATCTAATCACTGGAACGGTGCGCCGTTTTGAACAAAGAACGGTCTATGTGGATTTGGGTAAAACCGAAGCTATTCTCCCGCCCCATGAGCAGATCCCTGGTGAACGTTTTGAGCACGGTGCGCGGATTAAAGCATATCTCGCGGAAGTGAAGAAAGGTTCGAAAGGACCCCAGATCATCCTTTCGCGGGCGCGTAGTGGCTTTCTGAAACGACTGCTCGAATTTGAAGTTCCCGAGATCCAGGAAGGAATCGTCGAGATTAAAAATGTCGCCCGGGAACCGGGTGCCCGTTCAAAAGTGGCGGTTTACAGTAAATTCGAGAACGTGGATCCGGTCGGTGCTTGTGTTGGTGCGAAAGGGTCCCGTGTCCAGATGGTGGTCCGGGAGCTCAAAGGCGAAAAAATCGACCTAATTTTGTGGGATGAGGATCCGGCGCGCTATATTACCAGGGCGCTCAGTCCGGCCAAAGTTACGGAAGTAAAATTGCTCACCAGTAAGAAAAGTTCGATTGTGATCGTTCCTGATAACCAGTTGTCCCTTGCCATCGGGAAAGAGGGCCAAAATGCCCGTTTGGCAGCCCGGTTAACCGGTTGGAAGGTTGATATTAAAAGCGAAACGCAAGCCGAAGAGAGCAAGGAAGAGATTGCCGCTTTACTGGCGGAGGAAGAAACCTACGAAGAAGAAACATACGATTGGGAAGATGTGCTTGGCAGCGGAGAGGAGCTAACCGAACTAGCCGGGGAAGACCTGGAGGTGGAAGATCAACCCGATGATTCATGGGATGAAACGGATGAGTCTTGGGATGAGGAAGATGAATCATGGGCGGAAACGGATTTCGAAGAGGATCCGGATCTTCCTCCGGCGGAGGTAGAGGGGTCGGAAGAGGTCTTTATCCACGAAGAACCCAAGAAGAAGAAGACGAAGAAACGGGCGAAGCAGCGGGTCAAAGAATTAATTGATGAAGTAGAAGAAGGAATCGATCTCTTTATCGATGCTAGTCAGGATTCAGAACCGGAAGTAGCGATTGAAGATGATACCGAGCTTGTTTTCACCGAAGAGAGCGGTTCTGGGTTTACCATCGGGCAACTCCTTTCCGAAGAGTTAAAGAAGAAATTCAGTCTGAATGAAGAGGAGAAAAAAAAGAAGTAAGGAGACGAAGCGGGGGGGAGAAGTGATGGCGGCACGGAAACGGAAAATACCACAACGGACTTGTATTGGCTGTAATGAGGTGCGCGATAAAAGAGAGCTCATCCGGATTGTGAGAACGCCAGAGCGAGAAGTGTTGGTCGATTTTACTGGTAAAAAATCGGGCCGAGGTTGTTATATCTGTCCCTCTTCGTCTTGTCTGGAAAAGGCCTTAAAAGGCAACTTGTTGGCGAACAAATTGGAAGTTGGAATTGACGCCGCGTTGAAGGAGAAACTGAAAACGGAACTAATGGCGGGGATCGTTCGTGACGAAGCTCCTTAATTTCCTCGGAATTGTGCGGAAAGCCGGGAAGTTAACCCTTGGTTTTACCGCTACCGCTCAGGCGGCGAAGGGCGGAAAATTAACCCTTGTTCTCCTCGCGACCGACACATCTCCGCACACAAAAGAGAAGATCGAACGGCTCTGCCGTATGTATCATATTCGTCTGTACTGTGCTGCGAAACAGGAAGAATTGGGGCGGGCTTTAGGGAAGAAGACCCTGGCTGTAGTTGGTGTCCTTACGCCGGAGATGGCGAAGGCCATTGAAAAGCAGTTGCTTACAGCCCGAATGGAATAATCGGAGGTGGTTTTATGGCCAAAATGCGTGTTTATGAACTTAGTAAGGAACTAGGGATTCAAAGTAAGGATCTATTAATAATCCTTAACGAAATGGGCGCCAGTGTTAAAAATCATATGAGTACAGTGGAGGAAGAATATATCGCAAAGGTGCGTACTTCTTTCAACCCCGAAGGGAAGTCTGTGCCGAAGAAAGAACCGCTGAAGCCGAAGGAAACAACGGCTTCAGCGGCGGTAAAAACGAAGAAGGTACCGGAGCAAAAAACGGTAGCTCCCGCTTCAGAAAAAGGGAAACAGACGGTAAGACCAGCGGAGAAACCAGCCGGGCAAACAAGAACACCGCAACGTCCGCAACCGAAGGTAGCCGCGCCGCGGAGTGGACCGGCCACCGGAAAAAGCGTTGTCGAGCAGCGCCGGCCAACACCGGTGAAACCTCAGATGGCCGGAGCGAAATCCCAACCCCAAGCGGCGGAAGGGAAAAGTGGAACGCGGGTTTCTGCCACCAAAAGTAGAGGTGGGGAACGCACCGGACGCCCGGCACCCACTGGTGGAACCGGGAGACCGGCGAAATCAGCAGCCCCTTCTGGTCAGCGGGGGCGGACAACTTCTCCGGCTGGTAAAGATGAAGGTCGGAAAAGAAGTGATACGAAACCGCAAAAAGGGCGTGCTAAGGGTAAGGGTAATTTCAACAAGGGACCCCAAGGTAGGCGGAGACCGGCGGCCAAAAGACCAGTTCCTGCCCACCCAACCACAAATGTTAAATCCGTACAGATCCCCGAAAGTATTACGGTGAAAGAGTTTGCGCAGGCGATCGAGGTCTCGGCTTCTGAAGTCATTAAGAAACTGATCGGACTCGGCGTGATGGCTTCCATAAACCAAGAAATCGACTTGGACACCGCTGTTTTAGTGGGAGCCGAGTTTGATGTGACTGTGGAAGCGGCACCAACCGAAGAAGAAACACTGTTGATTGAAGAGATTGAAGATGGCCCCGAGTCGCTTAAACCCCGTTGGCCAGTGGTGACGATCATGGGCCATGTCGACCACGGTAAAACCTCACTTCTGGATGCGATTCGACAGACGAATGTGATTGCTTCCGGAGCCGGGGGTATTACTCAGCATATTGGGGCTTACCAAGTAGAAATTAATGATAAAAAGATTACCTTTTTAGATACACCAGGGCACGAAGCTTTTACCGCGATGCGGGCCCGGGGTGCTCAAGTGACGGACATCGCTATTCTGGTCGTGGCCGCGGACGACGGGGTGATGCCGCAGACGGTGGAAGCGATCAACCACGGAAAAGCGGCTGATGTGCCCATCATTGTGGCGATCAATAAGATCGATAAACCGGTGGCCAACCCCGACCGGGTAAAGCAGGAACTGACCCAGTATGGCTTGGTTCCTGAAGATTGGGGCGGCGATACGATCTGCGTTGAAGTCTCTGCTCTGAAAAAGCAGGGTATTGAGGATCTCCTCGAGATGATTCTCCTGGTGGCCGAGATGCGCGAGTTGAAAGCCAATCCGGACCGGCCAGCCAAGGGAACTGTGATCGAGGCGAAACTGGATAAGGGTCGCGGCCCGGTGGCTACGGTTTTAGTGCAAAACGGTACCCTGAAACAAGGGGATACGATTATTGCCGGCGAGGTCTCCGGTAAGATCCGCGCTTTGGTCAATGATAAAGGGAAAAATGTGATGAAAGCTGGTCCCTCGGTACCGGTGGAAGTGGTTGGTTTTGATGATCTGCCGGAAGCGGGCGACATCTTCTATGTGACCGATGAAAAGACCGCGCGACAACTGGCGGATCGGCGCCAGCAATTCCGGCGGGAGCAGACTCTGAAACGGGAACAACGGTTTAAACTCGAGGATCTTTTTGCCCGAATCAAAGAAGGCGAAATGAAGGACTTAAATATCGTCCTCAAGGCGGATGTGCAGGGTTCCGTCGAAGCGATCCAGGCTTCTTTGGAGCGTCTTTCCAACGAAGAAGTCCGCGTGAAAGTCATTCACGGCGGGGTTGGCGGGATCAGTGAGAGCGATGTGATGTTAGCTTCCGCTTCGGGGGCCATTATCGTTGGCTTTAACGTCCGTCCGGACCCAATCGCCAAGCGTGTCGCCGAACGGGAGGAAGTCGACCTTCGTATGTACCGGATCATCTACGACATTGTTGATGATGTGAAAAAAGCCATGGAAGGAATGCTGGAACCCGAATACCGCGAAGTAGTGCTTGGACGGGCCGAAGTTAGGGCCACCTTTAGGGTGCCTAAAGTGGGCACCGTGGCCGGTTCGTACGTTACCGAAGGGAAGATCACGCGGAACAGTGAAGCGCGCGTGCTCCGCGATAATGTAGTGATCTTTGAAGGGAAAATCGATAGCTTGAAACGGTTCAAAGATGATGTGCGCGAAGTGGTCAGTGGTTTTGAATGCGGAATCGGCCTGGAAAGGTTCAATGATATTAAAGAGGGTGATGTCATTGAAGCCTTTACCAATGAAGAGATTAAGAAGAACTCAGATGATGCGCTAAAGTAGAGGAGGGTCAGAGATGTCCGAATATCGGGCGGAGCGCCTTGCGGTATTGATCAAAGAAGAACTCGGTGCCATACTGCAAAAAGACCTCAAGGACCCTAGGATTGGTTTTGCGTCGATTACCAATGTCCGGGTTTCGCGGGACATTAGTCATGCGAAGATCTATGTCAGTGTTTTTGGTGATAAACAGCAGCAAGCGGCGACAATGGAAGGGTTGGAAAGCGCAAAGGGTTTTATCCGCACTGAACTGGGGAAAAGGATCCGTTTGCGCTACACACCAGAGATTAACTTCATCTTCGATAATTCGCTGGAAGAAGGGGCCAAAGTCCTATCGCTCCTTAACGAGATTCAGAAAGAGGGAGGGGAAGACCGGCTTTGAGTTTACCTTCTTCTTGGGACCAAGTTATCTCCACGTTGAAAAAATACAACCGTTTTACCCTAGGTTGTCATCTTAATCCCGACGGGGATGCGATCGGTTCTTTATTGGCGCTTGGTTTATCTTTAGAGAAGGCCGGCAAGCAGGTGGAGATGATTTTGCCCGAAGGGATCCCTTTAACCTTCCAATTTTTACCGGGAATCCAGCAAACGGTCGAGCAGCCGACCTTCCATCCGGAGGTGGTGATCAGTGTCGATTGCGCGGAACGGGGGCGTCTGCAATTGCCGGATGAAATCTTTGCCAGCGAACCCTTATTGGTCAATATCGATCACCATATTTCCAATGATCATTTTGGCCAGGTGAATTTGGTGTTGCCTGAAGCCTCCGCGACCGGGCAGATCATCTTTGCGTTGCTGGAAAAATGCGCTTATCCCATCGATTCGGCAATCGCCAGCGCTCTTTATACCGCAATTGCGACGGATACCGGTTTTTTCCGCTATTCGAACACCACTGGGGAAGTACTTTCCATCGCTGCCAGATTAGTGGAAGACTATCAAATCTCCCCTTCACAGATTGCCGAACGGGTTTATGAAGAAAGAAGTTTTGCCTCCATCCGGCTCTTAGGCGAAGTCCTTTCTACGCTGCAAATTTCCGGAAACCAGCGTTATTCCTGGATGTATTTAAGCCAGGAGATGATTGAGAAATATGAGGTTGAGATGGAAGAGATCGAAAACTATGTCAATTACACCAACTCGATCCGGGGGGTCGAGGTTGGCTTGTTTTTTAAAGAGATGAAACCCGACGAAGTGAAGATTAGTTGGCGGTCGAAAGCTAGTGTGGATGTGAGCCGTCTGGCGGCCCATTTTGGGGGCGGCGGACATATGCGGGCCGCTGGTTGTTCGGTGAAGGGTTCGTTATCGGCGGTGATGGCGGAGGTGCTTTCCTTTTTACGGAATTACTTCGAAGAGAATTCGCAGGAACGGATTGATGTATTGCGATGACGAACTGTGGATTTTTGATCATAAACAAGCCACCGGGCTATTCTTCCCACCAAGTGGTGGCGCAGGCCCGCCGGATCCTGCGGGAACGGCGGATCGGACATACCGGTACGCTTGACCCGATGGCCACCGGTGTGCTGGTTTTGGCCATTGGAAAGGCAACGAAACTGATTGCTTATTTAGATGAAGCAAAGAAACTATACCGGGCTCGCCTGGTCTTGGGTTTGTCCACGGATACGCAAGATCTGACCGGTCGGGAAATCTTTACCCAACCGGAGATGAAGGTTTCCCGCGAAAGGTTGGCGGCTGCTTTAGATTTTTTCACCGGCGAGCAAGAGCAAACCCCACCGATGTATTCAGCGGTGAAAGTAAACGGTGAGCCTTTATACAAACTGGCCCGGACTGGCCAGGAGATTAACCGGGCTAAACGAAAAATCACCATCTACCGTTTGGAAGCAGATGAACCCTTGCTTCCCTTCTATGGTTTTAAAGAAGGACCGGTTCTTTTGATCGAGTGTTCCCGGGGGACGTATATTCGTACTTTATGCCACGATCTCGGTGCCCATCTGGGAGTGGGCGGCTGTATGGGTGATTTGGTCCGCTTGGCTTCTGGTCCTTTCCGTTTGGCCGAGGCCTTATCCCTGGATGAACTGGCGCAGATCGTAGAAGCAGGTACGCTGAACGCGCATATGATTTCACCGGCAGCAGCCTTGTCCCATCTACCAATGGTGCACTTAAATGAGGCCAGTGCCGAACTGGTTCGACACGGTGGTCGCCTCTTTCCCCAAGATTTAGCGGAGATGCCGTCCCCGGAGGCTTGTCGCGCTCAAGGGTTGGTGCGGGCCATAAACGTTGATGGTTCTTTGCTTGCTATTTTAAAATATCATCAAGGATCGACTGCTTTTTGGCAACCGGTTCGCGTTCTTGTTTAGCACCGCTGCGGGGAGGATTGAGCGGATGAAACTGTGGAATTCATTTTTGATGATGCAAACAGACTTGGCGCAGACCGCTACTTCCGGCTTGGTGGTAACGATCGGTAATTTTGACGGGGTGCACCGTGGACACCAAAAAATATTAGAACGGGTGAAAGCGATCAGTAGCGCCAATGACTGGCTTGCCGTCGTTGTTACCTTTCGGGAACATACGGCAAAGATTTTAAAGGCGGAAACACCCGGGTTACTCATGTCCGTTGAGGAGCGCTGCGCTTGCTTTGCTGAAAAAGGAATCGACGGTACTTTACTTTTGGAGTTTACCCCGGAACTGGCCCAAATGGCCCCGACCCGCTTCTTAGACCGCCTGCTGGACCTGGGGGTCCGAGCGTTGGTGGTGGGTCATGATTTTACTTTCGGGGCCGGTGGTGCTGGCGATACCAATCTAATCTTAACCTCTATGCAGAAAAAAGGACTCTATGGGGAAGTAGTGGCGCCCGTCAAAGTGCAAGGGAAGATTGTCAGTAGCACGCAGATCCGGGCGTTTTTGCAGCGTGGGCAAGTGGAGGCGGCCAATGTAATGCTCAACCGGCCCTTTACTCTGGCCGGTATTGTCCGCAGGGGGCAGGGATTGGGTAAAAATTTAGGTTTTCCCACCGCGAATTTAGCCTACCCGCCCGACCGGTTACTGCCGAAATTTGGTGCCTATTTTGTCCGCGTCATTCTAAACGGGGAAGTATACTATGGTTTAGCCAATGTGGGTTGTAAACCCACCTTTGACCACCACGTTCCGTTGGTGGAAGTTTTTATTGACCGGTTTTCCCGGGAGATTTACGGTGAACTTCTGACCGTGGAGTTTTTACATTTTTTACGGGAGGAGCAGAAATTTGCTTCCCCTGAAGCGTTAAAGGCCCAGTTGCTTCGCGACCAAAAGCAGGGGGAGGCACTGCGCCGGAGTATGATCAGCCAGGAAGCTTGTAATTAAAAGGCAAGCGGGTAAAAGCAATCATTCACACGCGCGGTGCGTGGCGGATACCGGATGGTGCGAAGGTTTTTCCAAGTAAGATAGATCCGCTCTGACTAAGCCAAACTGGTCGATTATTCTGTCCACGGTAGCGGTTTCACCCACATCTTTTGGCTTGTGAGCGTCGGAGTTGGCGATGACCGTAATTCCTTTGTACTCGGCCGCCATTTCCCAAAAGGGCGGAAGGGGATAGGGGGGACGGGTGCCCGCTTTTGTTTTGATTTTGGGCTTACGAAAGCCATAGGCATTGACCTCTAAGGGTACTTTGTAAGCCGCGGCGGCTTCTAGAATCCGTTTTGAACACTCTATGGCATGCTCGTCCCAGAGTTCATAGGAGTTACCAAAGAGATCGGGATGGGCGATGAAGGCAAATAAGCCGGAAGCGATCGTTTCCACCATGTGGTCGGCGTAAGCCATCAACTCTTCTTTGCTCTTTAGGTAGGAATGGACGCCGACCCAACCGCCATTATAGGGTACATAATGATTTCCGCCGATTAAATAGTCGAAGTTCCGTTTTCCGAAAAGCTCTTCCTGGTAAAACCCGATGAAATCCGGGCTATATTCACATTCCATTCCTTTCAGAATCGTCAGCTCCGGGTGGGCGGCCCTGGCCTCTTCGACGGCATCATTGTAGCTATCCAGTTCGGACAGGTTCATGCGGATTCGACTCCAGCGTTCGTCGGGTAACACAGGGAGTGGTGTATGATCGCTAACCCCTAAGACCTGCAGTCCTTTTTGAACAGCAACGGCCGCATAGTCAATGACATCGGCTTCGGCGTGTTCGGCGTGTTTACAACGGTAAGTGTGGGTATGATAATCTTTACGCATGAACAATCCTCCATCATTAAGTATTGGTTTTTAAAATACAAATACAAATTTCCTTATTTTAAAGGCTATTTCCTGCCTTATACCTTGAGTTTAAACGAAACTTATCCGTAAGTTAATATTCGAGGAGGGACCTGACGAAGATGAAGCGGTATCAGGCGGCAATTATAGGCTATGGCAATATTGGCCGTTTTTTAGTTGAAGCAATAGAGACGGCGCCCGACTTTCAACTGGCTGGCGTAGTACGGCGTCCAGAATCGGTGCAGAAATCCTCCGCGCAATTAAAAGGAGTTCCGGTGGTAACAGCCTTATCGGAGCTGGACGCGGTTGACGTGGCTTTTCTAGCGCTACCGTCCCGTTTGGTTCCTAAAGCAGCGGCGGAAGTTCTGGCGATGGGGATTAATACGGTTGATAGTTACGATGTCCACAGTGACCTGGTCAATTACCGGCAGCAATTGGAACCCATCGCGAAAAACCATGGTAAAACCAGCGTGATTGCTGCCGGCTGGGATCCAGGTACCGACTCGCTGATCCGGTGTCTCTTTCAGTTCATGGCTCCGCAGGGGATTACCTACACGAATTTTGGTCCCGGGATGTCGATGGGGCATACCACTGCAGTGAAAGCCATCCCCGGGGTGATAGATGCCCTGTCGTTAACCGTTCCGGTTGGCACCGGCTTACACCGGAGGATGGTCTATGTCCAGCTGGCGCCGGAGGCGGACCCCAAAGGTGTAGAACAGGCAATTAAGCAAGATCCCTATTTTATCAATGATGAAACGGTTGTAACCTTTGTCCCTCAGGTTCAAGATTTAATCGATATGGGCCATGGTGTTCTTTTGGAAAGAAAGGGGGCGTCAGGGCGTACCCATAATCAGCAGCTCAAATTTGAGATGCGGATCAACAATCCCGCCCTTACCGCCCAGGTCATGGTGGCCGCTGCCCGGGCTGGCTTTAAACAACAACCGGGGTGTTATACCATGATTGAAATACCGGTCATCGATTATCTGTTTGGGGAGCGGGAAAAGATCATTGGAAGTTTAGTCTAAACGAGATTTCCAGGAATTATCGCTTTAGAAATCTACGGTTTAACCGATTAAACTAATGTAATACGTTAAAAAACAACTGCCATCCACAACAGCTAAACCTGCCCGGTACGAAGGCAGGTTTAGCTATGCTTGTTTCCGGTGGAGAATAAGGAGTGCAGCCGATGGGGAAAAAGATACAGGATGAAACCATCTGGCGTCAAGAGGAAGAAAAAAGGTTACACGCCATGTACAAGTTGGAACACCAACTGCAAGTTGCTGGTTATCAACGGATTGCCGGGGTCGATGAAGCCGGCCGGGGTCCTTTGGCGGGACCGGTAGTGGCGGCAGCAGCCATTATTCCCCCCGGGACTTTTATTGGCCATCTGAACGACTCGAAAAAATTAACGCCCAAGCAAAGGGAGGTTGTTTACGAACAACTGTTGGCGACAAAGATCCCCTATGGCCTAGGCCAAGCCTCAGTTGAAGAGATCGACCGTTTAAACATCCTGAACGCGTCGCGACTGGCGATGATGCGTGCGGTTGAAAACTTGCCCGTGAAACCGGATTTTTTATTACTTGACGGACATGCCTGGTCGGGGATTAAAATACCCCACCGCGGGGTGGTGGGCGGCGACGCCTGCAGTCTTTCGATTGCCGCCGCTTCCGTTCTGGCGAAAGTGACCCGCGACCGTCTGATGGTCGAGTTGGATCAGGCCTTTCCCGGCTATGGCTTTGCGAAACATAAAGGGTACCCTACTGCTCAACATTACGCTGCTCTCGCCCGTATGGGGCCTTGCCCCATCCACCGACGCAGTTTTAACCTGCATCTCCAATTAACCCTGGACCAAGCAGCGGGCTCCAAATTAGGACGGAAAGGGGTTTAAGTGTATGGGCACCGGATATCTACTTCCTTATCAGCTGAGGGCGAAGGGTTTTATCCAGGGACATCTGGAGCAAAGCAAAGACGGACAGGTGATCCTGCGAACCAAGCAAGGAGTTTTTCCGGTGAAAGTGGAAGGGGAGGCGGTGCCCCTCGGCGAGGAGGTTGTCTTCCGCCTTCTCCGGGAAGAACCGGGCCTGGTCGTCCTTTCGCCCTATCGCCTCGAAACCCTTGAGGAAGCGTTACCCTTTTATAAAGAACTGTTTGCTGGTGAGGAAGATTTAGGGCGGAGACTTCTTCTTGCTGCCGTGCAGGAAAGTTTACCGCTGACCCGGGAAGTGTTTTTCAATCTGAAAAAGGGGTTATTCACTGCGGAAAAAGAATGGGGGGTCAAAATCCATCCCCGGGTGGTTGCCTTCTTACAAGCGAGAGCACTTCCGCTAACGCCACGGACCCTCCTTTGGGCTCTTTACATATTGTTTCCGTCGGTCCAGAAGGTCATGTGGCAACGGACCGGCGAACAACCACCCATTCTGCCCTTTTTAGATAAAAGACCGGTCGACAAAGGGGCGGATGCTGCGGAGAAAAACAACACTGCGGTTGCGACCAAAGATGAGCTTCTGGAAGTGGTCTTCCGGGAAGCGGGGACCTTTCTGCGGCATCAAGCCCAACACGATCCAGGTTTGCCTCATTTCCTTTTTTACTTTTTTCCCACCCCCCAGAAGGAAATACGCTGGGCGGGACGGGGGTTTGCTCCCCTTGACCAAACCAGCGACGACGAAGGAAACGAGGACCGCGCACCAAACCGTCGGCGTTATGCTTTTTGTTTAGCTTACCAGTCTGCTGTCTTCGGCAAACTAGAGATTATTGGGGTCAATAATCAATTCGGCTTAAAACTGAAAGTGGTGGCAGACGGTTCTGTTTTAAGTCCGAATCATTTTGCTGGTTTAAAAGCGTATCTTGAAGAGAAGGGCTGGCCAGTCCAGTTGGTAGAATTTGAAGAGTACCAGGGGGAGGAGGCAGCGCCCTTTCAACCACTGCGGATTGATGGGTGGTTATAAGATGGAAGCGAAGATGATCAAAGCGATTGCCCTACGCTACCGACAAGCGGAAGACGAAGCTCCGGTCGTCTTGGCCAAAGGCCAAGGATTGGTCGCCGAGGCTATTTTAGCGTTGGCCCGTGAGGCTAAGGTGCCGACGATTGCCGATCCCGATTTATATAAGCTATTGGAAGGGGTGGAAATCGGCGGTTACATTCCGCCCGAGGCTTACCAGTTAACGGCGGAGATTCTTGCCTTTATCTGGCAATTGGAAGAAGAGGTCGGAAAGGAACGTTCGGGTTAGGACCAAGAGCAAACTCCTGTTCAGTAAGATTTTATATACTTCCGGAACAGCAGCCCCAAAATCACCCCGAAGATAATAACGCTAAATAAATGGG
Organism: Hydrogenispora sp.; assembly: GCA_012837705.1. Taxonomy (GTDB): domain Bacteria; phylum Bacillota; class UBA4882; order UBA10575; family UBA10575; genus Capillibacterium. Next base: position 54,600 of record DUQQ01000073.1, on the reverse strand, counting down.
AGTAATAATCACTGATCGGCCGGAACGGAATAAGATTGCGCCCCTCAATAAGCCACATAAAAAGCCCTTCCAACAGGATCCAGCACTGCAGGTTGAGAAAGACGCTTTTGAAAATTAGATTTTCCCAGCCAAAGCACTCGACAGCAATTTTGTATAAGATCAGCGCTATACTTGCGCCCAAGGTCATCGACAAAAAAGCACCGAGCAACATGTGGGGCCGGTTTAGTGTAATCATCAAGCTACTTAATTCGTAAACACTGTACCGGGCATACCCAAGTAATTTTAACACCGTTGTCAATATCTCATATGGGATTGTAGATAACGCTCCGACTATTATGGATGTCGTTGTTTTATCAATCTTCATCAAAACTCTCCTAACCCCGTTTTATGCCTATTTTTAGCATTAAGACAAGCGGTTATTCGGCAAAAAAGTGGGTTGTCGGACCATAACGCGTCTAAAAAGAGCTATCAATGGAAAAAAATAGCAGGAAAAGGGAGAAGGGAGGGCGAAATCTAAGCGAAAAGAAGAAAAGGTGAGGATAATGGACCGACGGCGGCTGGGCAATTATGGGGAGTTCATCGCCCGCCAGATCCTGGAGGAACGGGGTTATCTGATCCTACACCAAAAGTATTACACCCGTTACGGCGAGCTTGATCTGATTGCCAAAGATGAAAATCATCTTGTTTTTGTTGAAGTAAAGACTAGAATCGGTAAAGCGTATGGCGATGGGCTTGAAGCCATTACCAAACGGAAAAGAAACCACTTGGTCCGGACTGCCCTCTGTTTTTTACAACAACATTGCTATTCGGATCTGCCCTGCCGGTTTGATATTATTGCCCTTAATTTGGATCGCCAAGGTAACCTCCTTAATTACCAGCTAATCACGGATGCCTTTCGGGTGGAAGGAGGCAACTATTACTGATGTTTGCCAAGGTTACCAGTGGGACGGTGGTTGGAATTGACGGGTTTCCAGTCGAAGTGGAGGTTGATCTGTCCCTCGGACTTCCTTCCTTTGATTTAGTCGGTTTGGCGGACATTGCCGTCAAAGAAGCGAAAGAACGGGTTCGTGCCGCGATCAAAAATTCGGAGTTTAGTTTTCCGGGGCACCGGATCGTGATTAACTTAGCACCAGCCGATTTGCGCAAAGAGGGGAGTGGTTTTGATCTCCCGATTGCGCTGGGAATCCTTTGCGCTCAAGGGTGTTTTGGGCCGGCGGCTCTCGACAGCGGGTTTATCGTCGGCGAATTGGCCCTTGACGGTTCGATCCGGCCGGTTCGCGGGATTTTATCCTTGGCACTTGCGGCCCGTGATAATGGAAAAGACTTTCTAATGTTACCGGCCGGTAATTTGTCGGAAGCCTTGGCCGTACGGGGAATTAAATTAGTTCCGGTTCAACATCTCCGGGGAGCGGTTGAGTTTCTACAGACGGGCCGTTTTCCGGAGGTAGAAGCAGAAGTAAAGGAAGAAAGCGCCGCCAGTACTGAAGTGGAAGACTTTGCGGATGTACGGGGTCAGGAAACGGCCAAACGGGCCCTGGAGATTGCGGCGGCGGGCGGGCATAATATTTTACTGGTCGGCCCCCCCGGTTCGGGCAAAACAATGTTGGCCCGGCGACTACCTTCCATTCTCCCCGCTTTGAGCCAGGAAGAGGCCCTTGAGCTTACGAAGATCTATAGTATCGCTGGTTTGTTACCACCGGGCGTCACCCTCCTACGGCAGCGCCCTTTTCGCAGTCCCCACCATACCACCACCAAAGCCGGTTTGGTCGGTGGAGGAAACTACCCGCGGCCCGGTGAAGTAACGTTGGCCCATCACGGCGTCCTTTTCCTCGATGAATTCCCCGAATTTCACCGGGAGGTACTGGAAGTTTTACGACAACCGCTGGAAGATGGTAAAGTCACCATCGCGCGTACCACCCTTACGTTGGTGTACCCAAGTCGGTTTATGCTGGTGGCAGCGATGAACCCTTGTCCGTGTGGATTTTACCGGGATCCCCTTCAAGCATGCCGGTGTACGCCAGCGCAAATCCAAAGATACAATGCACGGCTCTCCGGTCCGCTCCTCGACCGGATCGATTTCATGGTCGAGACGCCAAGACTGAAATATGAAGATATGACCGCAGCCGGTAACGGCGAGGAATCAAGGCAAATTAAGGTTAGGGTGGCGGCGGCACGCAGACGGCAGGAGGAGCGGTTCAAAGGAAAGGGGCTATTTTGCAACGCCCAGATGGGCGCAGACGAAATTAAAAAACACTGTTCATTAGGTCAGGAGGGAAAAAGGTTAATGGCGGCTGCGGTGCGCAATTTTGGGATCACCGCCCGGGGGTACTCCCGTCTGCTCTGTGTGGCGCGGACAATTGCGGATTTAGCGGGCCAGGAGACGATCGAAACCGCCCATTTAGCCGAGGCCCTCCAGTACCGGCGGTTAGAATACCTGACAAATCAGCCGGTATAATTTGGCGCTACATCGGTCATATACACTAAACTAGATTCGGCTTTAGGTATTAAAGAATCTGTTCTTGGTCTTAAAAGATCCAGGGACTAACAACGAAATCGTTTTACATATATCTGGTGATTGCTTTTAACCGGGCTTGGTGCCCGGTTTTTTAAATTTTAAAATCCTTTTCTTGTTCTCCGCACGCTTTTAAAGTCTATCCCTTTTGCGCCGTAAAGACGGACGAAGATTATGAAGATCTAAGTATCGTAAAACTTGCAACGAAGCAATGTAACGGATTTATAAAAATTATTATAGCATAAACAAAAAATTTCTATTCTAATTGGACCGCCCATTTTTTATATTAATAATAGTAACATTAATAACAGATTAAAAGGAAAAGGCGGCCGCTCTTTGGCAAAGGCTGCTTAATATAAAATCAGAGAAACGGGGGTGTTGGGGGCCAGTTCAATAAAACGAAAGTTATTTTTCCAAACGTTGGCTGGGTTATCTTGTTTCAGTCAAAAAACTTAGAGGAGGTTCAATGATGAAAAGGTTGACGAGAGTAGGATTGTTACTGTTAGTAGTTACTTTGGTTTTGTCTACCGCGTGTGGGTTGACCTTGGCGGCCTCAAAAAAACTGATTAAGGTTGGGATTGTGAATTTACCGCCGGAAGAATCCGGCTACCGTCAGGCCAATGTGGAAGACATGAACGTGGTCTTCTCAAGGGAAAACGGCTATGATGCCAAACAGACCAACACCGCCGACAACAGCGAGCAGATCGCAGCGGCCAGAGGGTATATCCGTGATGGAGTGGACTATCTCCTGATTTCAGCCGCCAACGCCTCTGGATGGGACGACGTCCTGCGGTCGGCAAAAAGAGCTGGCGTTCGGGTTATTCTCTTTGACTGGTCAATTGATACGGATCCCTCGAACTATGAGGCAGCCCTTCTCTCCGACATGCATTATGAGGGTCGCTTGGCAACAGACTGGGTGTTGAACAATGTTCCAAAACCGATTAATGTAGTCTTGATCCGAGGGCAGTTGGGGAGCGCAGCAGAGATCGGGCGCAGCGCACCGTTACTCAAAGCTGCCGAAGAAGGCAAACTCAACATTGTCGCTGACGGTACGGGTGGAGACACCTGGAGCCTTGAGGAAGCCCGAAAAGTGGTAGAAGCCGCGATTGCCGCCGGCAAGGATTTCAACGTCATCTATGCTCAGAACGACGGTATGGCGCAAGGCGCTGTTCAAGCGCTGGAGGCGGCTGGGATCAGCCATGGTAAAAATGGTAAGGTCAAGATCATTGGTTTTGACTTTAACCGTTTTGCCCTGAGGAATGTACAAGCTGGTTACTGGGATGCCGATGTCCAGTGTAATCCGCGTCAGGCTGGCCAGATTGATCAGTGGATCAAAAGCGGTAATATCCCCAAAGGAATCGTCTATCAGGAAGAATTGATTTTAACGACTGATACGATCACCGACGAACATATCGAAAAATATGGGATCAATGCCGATCCAGGCAAGGGTGTAATCACAAGGTAGTTTACTGTAGCGGTTCACGCAGTGCGGTGCTCGGATTCTCTCCGGTAACCGCACTGCGCTTAATTTATGTGCTACCGGTAAGGAGGTCTTTGCTTGCAGTCAGAAATTATCCTCAAAATGGAGGGGATCGATAAATCCTTTCCAGGGGTCCGAGCTTTGCATAACGTAGACTTTACCCTCCGCAAGGGTGAAATCCATGCCTTGATGGGCGAAAATGGAGCGGGCAAGTCCACACTGATCAAGATTTTAACCGGTGTTTACCAAAAAGATGCCGGCCAGATTTTTATTGAGGGTAGGCCGGTTTACTTTAAATCACCGCAGGAAGCACAGAACATGGGAATCGGCACGGTCTTTCAGGAGATTGCGCTTTGCCCTAATTTGACTGTGGCCGAGAATATATTTATCGGTCGCGGCCGAGACAATTTTATTAAGTGGAAACAGATGAACGCCAAGGCAGCGGAGATGCTCAACTCCCTCGGTATTCCCGCCAGCCCGACCCAGGAACTCGCCAGTTGCTCTATAGCTGTCCAGCAGATGATTGCGATTGCCCGTGCGGTCGATATGGACTGCAAGATACTTATTCTGGACGAGCCGACGTCTTCCCTTGATGAAGACGAGGTGCAAAAGCTCTTTGCCCTCATGCGCCAACTAAAAGCCCGGGGTGTCGGGATTATCTTCATTACCCATTTTATCGATGAGGTCTACGCAATCAGCGACCGGATTACGGTGTTGCGTAATGGCGAGTTGATCGGCGAATACCACACCTCGGCCCTTCCCCAAATTGAGCTGATCTCGAAGATGATGGGCAAGGCGCTAAGTGATGTCTCGGCAATAAAAAAACATGAACTGCCTAAATCCGACGACAGCGTACCGGTGTTCGAGGCGAGAGCCCTTTCGAGTGCCGCCGGGGTAAGGCCTTTCAATTTCAAGATCCAAAAAGGCGAGGTGAATGGGTTTGCCGGGCTGCTCGGCTCGGGGCGGAGCGAAAGTGTGCGCGCCATCTTTGCCGCCGACAAGGTAACCGGCGGGGAAGTAAAAATAAATGGTAGGAGGGTAAAGATCAAAACCCCCCTACAAGCCATGAAACAGGGAATCGGCTATCTACCAGAGGACCGCAAGGGCGACGGAATCATCGATGAACTTTCGGTACGGGATAATCTTATTCTCGCCTTGCAAGTCATGAAGGGCTTTTTCCGGCCGCTTTCCCGGAAACAGGCGGAGGAATTTACCGACCAGTTTATCCAGAAGCTGGACATTAAAACACCGTCTCCGAACACGCCGATCAAGTCTCTTTCCGGGGGCAACCAGCAGAAGGTAATTCTAGCCCGCTGGCTACTCACACAGCCTATGTACTTGATCCTCGATGAACCAACACGGGGAATCGATGTCGGTACCAAGGTGGAGATTCAAAAACTTGTACTTAAACTCGCCGCCGACGGAATGAGTATTACCTTCATCTCATCAGAAATTGACGAAATGCTTCGCGTCTGCGCGCGGCTGATCGTGATGAAAGACCGGGAAATTGTCGGAGAACTCAGTGGGATGAATCTGACGGAACAAGATGTTATGCACATGATTGCACAGGGAGGTAAATGATATGCCAAGGCTAAAAACACGCCTCAATAACTTATCCCATCTCTTCCTTCCCCTCTCTGTTCTGGTGATCCTTATTATCATTAATCTGATCAAAGGTGCTGATTACTTCCGGATTACCATGGTAAACGGGGCTTTTTACGGGAACATCCCGAATATCCTCTTCGGCGCTTCAGAGTTGGTTATTCTGTCCATCGGGATGACCCTAGTTACTGCGGCCTCACGCGGGCAGGACATCAGCATCGGTGAGAGCGGCGCGATCAGTTCCGCCATCTTTGTGCAGTATGTCTTGAATGCGGGAGAAGTTACCTTGTGGACCATCCTGGTCGGTTTCCTCATCAGCTGCGTGGCCGGTCTAGTGATCGGCGCCTTCAATGGTACCCTGGTTTCCTTCTTCAACGTTCAGCCTATGGTTGCGACTCTTATTCTGTTTTTAGGGGGCAGGTCGATCGCTTTTATTATTGACGGTAAAGTCTCTCCCATCCTGGCGAACGAGATCTCGAATCGAATCGGTACCGTAATACCGGGCGTGCCAATCCAAACGCCCATTATCCTGACGGTCGTCTTCATCGCCGTCGTTGCCGTGGTCCTCAAAACCACGAATCTCCGGCTCTATGTGGAGGCAGTGGGCATCAACCCGAGTGCGGCGCGGCTGAACGGGATCAATCCGAAAAAGATTATCTTCCTGACCTTTTTGCTGATGGGGGTTTGTAGTGCGGTTGCCGGTTTCATCGCTGTCAACAAGGCCGGGCGCCACGATAGTGTTAATCTGCTCAAGTTTATTATGATGGACGCGATTCTTGCGGTTGCCTTGGGCGGAAACTCACTGGCTGGCGGAAAGTTCAGCATCACCGGTTCGATTATTGGTGCGTACACCATCGAGATGTTAAACAGGACTCTGCTTCGGCTGGAGGTAAACCCCGAGGCCATTAAGGCCTTCAAGGCAGTGTTCATTATCGTTCTTATGGTAGTTGCTTCGCCGGTGGTTAGGATTTTTTTCAAGAAAGTCCTCGACAAGGCGAGAACGATCGTCGCTCGCTACTCCGTACGCCAGACTGGTGGAATAAACAAGGGAGCGGTTTCCATAACGGACACAACGGGGAAGAAGGGGGAGTAGAATGCGATCTCTAAACACAAGCAAAGCAAAAACAAGATTATCGAATTCGAATCTTCTTTTTATGATCGCCGGGATTATATTTGTACTGATGTATGGGTTTGCCCTGATCAGTTTTCCGGGCAGTTTCATGCAGTTTCAGACCTTTTTTGACTTGTTCAACTTTAACGCGGCGCTGTTCATCGTAACACTTGGCCTGTGTGTCGTTATGATCGGAGGCGGCATCGATATTTCCGTTGGCGCTGTATGTGGTCTAGTCACTATGGCCTGCGCCATGTTGCTGGAATCGGGAATGGGGAACGTCTGGAGCGCCTTATTTCTCGCGCTAGGGATCGGGCTCGCCTTTGGGCTCATGCATGGGTATCTCATTGCCTATCTTGAAATCCAACCTTTTATCATAACCCTGGCCGGAATGTTTTTAGCGCAAGGGCTGCTGACGACCCTCCACAAAGAGCCGCTCAACGTGACGATGCCTGCTTTTGTGGCCTTACGGAATTTTATAATCGAAATTCCGTGGCTTGGCACCGTGAACAGACTGGGTGTTTTCATTCCGTGTGAAATCAAACCAGGTGTTATTGTTGTGGTCGTCCTTGTTGTTCTCTACGCTATCCTTATGAAGTGGTCGCGTTTCGGGCGCAATGTCTACGCGGTGGGCGGTAATCGTCAGAGTGCCCGGATGCTCGGGATCAACGTCAAGCAAACGATCTTCTTCTCCTATGTGATCTGCGGATTGACCGCCGGGATTTCCGGCTTTATCTTCCTGATGACAACAGGAGCCGGTAATATCGGAAACGGGGCGTTGTTTGAGATGAAAGCAATTGCCTCAAATGTGATGGGCGGGATTCTACTCAACGGCGGCGTCGGGAACTTACTTGGCGCGCCGATTGGGACGTTGACCCTACTGACTATCAATGAACTGATCCGGGCGGCGGGTGTCCAATCTAACCTACAGGCAATCGTCAGTGGACTTCTGCTGTATCTCTTCATTGTGTTGCAAAGCGTCGTTATGTCGTTACGGGGCAGGAGTAAATTCCGACTTGCTTTCCCTTCGTGGCTGAAAGCGCGCCAATGATTAAAACTGACGTGGTTTTGGCTGGACATGACCCCTGAAATTAATTTAAATTCGGGGGTTGTTTTTTTAAACCCCTTTCTCGACCGCGCGTCTGTTTCCAAATAATATAATAATGTAGACTAGTACAAGCGTAGGCATGGAAAGATACAGGAAAATTAAGGTTAACGGAAAAATAATAATTGGCCACAACCGGCAAGAAAGGATAAGAACCAAAGCAGCAAAGGCCATAAATTGGCGCGGTGCACATTTAATCTTTCAGTTGCAAATAATAGCTGATTTGGGTAATATATAGTAAATAGGGGCAAATTGTGTTAAGTTCATAAACGATCAGTCTTTACTGACGTTAAAAATAAGATTAAGGCGGAATAAGGGAGAGCTAAATGCAGAAGAACAGTTATCTGGATTATAAGGAAATAATTGCGGAAACAGTGGGCACGGTTTTAGCGGAGAGCGGGGTAGAAAAGGAAGCGCTCTACGCTTTAATTGAATACCCACCCGACGAGAAGCTGGGCGATCTGGCTTTACCCTGTTTTCAACTGAGTAAAGTCCTTAGAAAAGCCCCCAATTTAATCGCCGAAGAGTTGGAGAACAAAATTGACCCAGCCCCATATTTTGAGGCGGTTAAGGCCACCGGTCCGTATTTAAATTTTTACGTGGCGCCGGTCCCGTTGGTCAAGGACGTACTGGCGAAGATCATAACTTCCGGGTCCAAATACGGGGCGCGTTCGGTTGGTGGGGGACAGAATATTGTCATCGATTTTTCGGCCCCCAATATCGCCAAACCTTTCCATGTGGGTCATCTGTGTAGTACGGTGATTGGTAATGCGCTCTATAAAATCTTCGAATTTTTAGGCTATAACTGTGTCGGGATCAACCATTTAGGCGACTGGGGAACCCAGTTTGGTAAGTTGATCACCGCCTATAAAAAATGGGGTTCTGCGGAAGCGGTAGAAAAAGGATTAATCAAAGAGTTAATGCGGTTGTATGTCAAGTTTCATACCGAAGCGGAGCAGGATCCGGCTTTAGAAGATGAGGCCCGCGCCTGGTTCCGGAAAATTGAGAATGGGGATGAGGAAGCCTTATCCCTCTGGCGGTGGTTTAAGGAGATTAGTTTAGAAGAATTTCAGCGGGTCTATGACATCTTAGAAATCTCCTTTGACTCAATGGCCGGAGAAAGCTTCTATAATGACAAAATCGACGCCGTGGTCAACGAGTTAAAAGAGAAAGAATTGCTTGTCGAGAGTGATGGTGCCGCCATTGTTAACCTGGACGAGTACGGAATGCCGCCTTGTTTGATTCTGAAGAAGGATGGTAGCACGCTTTACGCAACGCGCGATATTGCCGCGGCCCTGTACCGGAAAAAGACCTATCAGTTCGTAAAAGCACTTTATGTAACGGGAGCAGCTCAGAGTCTCCACTTTAAACAGTGGTTTAAGGTTGTCGAATTGATGGGCTACGATTGGGCCAAAGAATTGGTCCACATTCCCTTTGGCCTTGTTAGTCTTAAAGGAGAAAAGTTATCCACCAGAAAAGGCCGGGTTGTTTTACTGGAAGACCTTTTAAAAACAGCGATCGAAAAAACACTAGCCATTATCAACGAGAAAAACCCCAGCCTCTTGCAGAAAGAGGAGGTTGCGCAGACGGTCGGGGTTGGTGCTGTTGTTTTTGGCGCTTTGAGCGTAAACCGGATTAAAGATGTTACTTTCTCTTGGGAAGAAGCATTGAGTTTTGAAGGAGAGACCGGTCCATATCTCCAATACACCCATGCTCGGGCGTGTAGCATCCTGCGTAAAGCCGGTTATTCGCCGGATGCGGGCGTCACTTTTGCCCCGGAAAGACTCAATGAACCAGCGGCGCTTAAAGTCGTCAAGGCGTTGTATCTCTTCCCAGAAAAAGTGCTTAGTGCCGCCAATGAATTTGAACCTTCCATCATCAGCCGGTATTTGATCGAACTCGCCCACACGTTTAACGGGTTTTACCATGAGTGTCAGGTCTTGGTCGACGACCAAGATTTGCAACAAGCAAGGCTTGTTTTGGTTTGGGCGGTTAAAACCATTTTAGCAACCGGTTTAGGCTTACTGGGTATCAAAGCGCCGGAACAGATGTGATTACGGAAGAGTTGGTCCCTTCCAACGTAACAATCTAGGTGGAAGGTTGTGTTACGATGAGGGCGTTACTTCGAATCTTATCTTTATGTTTATGCGTAATGGTTTTTCTCTCTGGTTGTGGATGGGAGCAGGACTCCTTTGTTTACCAGGGAATTATTTTTGAGGGCTTTGACCCGGCGAAACACCAACCTTCAGACGAGTTTCTTAAGCATGTTACGCCAACAAAGGTCTCTCTTTCGCGTGGACAGATTAAAGCCCTTAAAAAGTGTGTGGACCTTTTGAATGAGCAAAACTTACGCTATTTATTGGAGTATCCCGATCGTTTTGTCATCGTTGAAGCGCCCTTCTCCTTTGCGGATAAACCACAGATGATTGTCTATCTTGACCAGGAAAAGGTAAATTTAACTTTCTCCATCGGCGATGATTGGGAAAACAAGCTGCTCAACGCAAACCTAGGTTTAATGGACCACAGTGGACAGTTTTACTTTAAAGGTACGCCCGAACTGCCAAACCTCCTGCGGATTATCATCCATGAGATTGGCCATTTAGTAGAATACGACCGATTGAAGTTTAACTGGCAAGGTAAGTTTATTCCGCACCCTCTGAATAAGGAGTTTGTCAGCATCTCCTGGGATCGGAACCGTTATTGGCAAGATAAAGAAGGTTTCTCGGAAAAACTGCATAACATTCAATCCATCAATGGCTTGATCCATTTTTTGCAGTGGTTTAAATGGGAATCTTCCTTTTTCAGTTTAAGCAGTAGTATGGGTATGAATGAGGATTTTGCCGAGGCTTTTGTTTATTATATTCTGAAAGAGTATTATGACTATGAACTCAGTTTTGTCTATAAAGGCCGTGTAGTGCTGGATAATCTACAAGCGTCCAACCCATACCGCAGAAAAAAGTGGGCATTTATTGCCAACTTGATGGAGAAAGAATCGATGGAAGAATAAATGACAAAATGGGAGGAAGGAAGATGCGCCGAAAATTTTCTGGTCTCGTATTGCTCCTCACGATGTTTGTGGTTCTAGCCGTACCTGGGCGCACGGAAAGTCAAAGTTTGCAACTGACCGCAGCCACTGCTAATGCCGCCGATGAGGTGGGGGCGGTGGTGTTGACTGAATTCCAACGACTAGTACAAGAACGGACCAATGGTTATATCAATGTTGCCATTCATTTGAATGGTGTTTTGGGCAGTGACCAAGAACTTATAAAAGGGTTACAACGGGGAACGGTTGATCTCATTACCTGCACTGCCTTTAAATATGCGGAATATGTCCCTGAATTTACGGTATTAGATCTTCCTTTTCTCTTCTTCTCGACTGAACATTTACAAACAGCGTTGGCGGGCGGTTTAGGAGAGGTCTTGAGGGAAAAAGCGCAGGAAACCCGGGGCGATTATGTTTTAGGGTATATCACCGACGGGCCCGTCAATATTGTTAGTAACAGAGCATTAGTCCGTCTCTCCCAGGGACGGGGTCTCCGTTTTCGTTCGTTACTTTTGCCTTCCCACAACGCAACCTGGGAAACTCTAGGTATTACCCCGGTGACCCTTGCCTTTTCCGAGTTTAAAATCGGCTTGCAAGTGGGGATGGTTGATGCGGTCGAGACCAATTTTCTTGACTATAAAAAAATGCGTGTTTATGACACCGCCCGTTTTATCCTCCAAAGCGAGCATTACTTCCCCGTAAGTGTTCTGATGTTTAGTAAAACGGCCTGGCACCGGATTCCCCAGTCATACCGGGAAGTCCTCCAGGAGTGCGCCCGGGAAGCAATCGCGTACGGTAGTAACGAGCTGATCTGGCAAAACCGGGAAACAGCCCGGGAATTGACGGAAAAATACGGGGTAAGAATCACCGAACTTACCCTCGCCGAGAAAAAAACCAACCATCAGAAGTTAGTCGGCTACCAAGAAAAAACCTTTACCACCTACGGTTTAAAAGAAATCTGGCCTGAACTACGAAACTCCTACCAGGAATACCAAGCCCAATTGGAAGCAGAGCAAGAAAGGATCAGGCAGAGCCGGGAAAAAGAGTAATAAGCACCGAATGTAATCAAGCGGAAAAAAGCCCTTTCATTAAGAAAGGGCTTTTTTGTGGATAATTAAGCGGCACGGGAAAGGTCACCGCTCGGCGTTTATTGGGCCGAAGGGTCAATGATCCCAAACCGGGCCAAGATTTCGGGATCCGGATCGATCCGCAGGGTTTGGTAACGGTTATAGACCACAAACCCAGGAGGGGCACCGGCGGGTTTGCGCAAATAGCGTTTTTCGGTGTAGTCAACGGGGACTTTGCTGGATCCACGGGCTTTACTGAAATAAACGGCCAGATTAGCGGCTTCCAATAAAACAGCGGGCGGAACCGGTTTCCCTTGGGTGCGGATGATTACATGGCTGCCGGGGATTTTCTGGGTATGCAGCCAAAGATCATGGGGAGCGGCAGTCTTTATCGATAATTGGTCGTTTTGTTTATTGTTACGCCCGACCAAAATCTCCCACCCTCCGGCCGACCGGAAAAGAGATGGTCGGTTGTTAACGCGGGGGTTTGACGGTTGTTTAGTCCGCCTCTTGGGTTTAAGGAGACCAGCTTCGGTCATTTCCGCTTCAATTTCCAATAAGTCCGCCCAGGTAAGGGAGTTCTCGAGGGCACTTTCCAGGGAAGCGTAGTATTCCAGTTCCATCTCGGTCCGCTCCAGTTGAGTGCGGATCATGGTCAGCCCCTTTTTGGCCTTATTGTATTTTTTGTAATAAAGTTGGGAATTGGCGACGGGACTCAAAACCGGATCGAGCGGAATCGTAACCTCCACCGCTTCTGGATGGTAATAGTTCGGAGCGACCAGCTCGGTTTGGCCCCGTTTAATTTCGTGGAGATGGGCTGTAATCAGCTCGCCATATAACCGATAGGTGTCAGCATCAGCGGCGCTGGCGAGCTCGGCCTGCTGTTTATCCCGCTTTTTCGCGGCTTTTTTGATCGCTCTTCGGATCGTGCTTTTAAGCTGGTCCCGTTTTTGCTTGCGGTCCGCATCCTGGCTGCGCTGGTGCAAGGCGGCGACGATGGCGCTGTTGACGTCGGCGATTGGTTTTAACCTTTCTGCCGGTAAATGGTGGGGTTGGTATGGAAAAAAATCCAAGGGTGAACCGGAAGGATCCAAAGCAAGAAAGCAGACCGCTTCTTCTTTGGTTCGTTGGTCCCAAGCAGTAACCTCGTTATAGAGACGCTGCTGTACATCGGTGGTGGCCTCGGCAACAGTCATGGTTGTTGGAACACCGGCCCTTTGTATGATCTCCTGTTGGAGTGGACGGGATAAACCAAATATTTCTTTTGTCAAGACCGTAGTGATCTTCTGTTCGCGGGGCGAAAGTTGAAGGATTCTTTCCCAAGCCGTCCGGGTGAGGTTGGCCGGATGATATAACCCCGGAGCCGGTGGCGGCAAGTAAGACCGACCCGGCATAATCTCCCGCTCCCGCTGGGGTGTTTCTGCCAACCGACGCAGGGCATCAACGATGATCCCTTCTCCGTTCACTAAGATCAGATTACTACTGGGGCCCATCGCCTCAAAGATTAAGGAATATGTGGAAAGACCTGCTTCCGGGTGGTAAACTTCGACCTGAATCCGGATGATCCGTTCCCATGGGGGTTGTTCCAACTGGATTATACGACCCCCTTGCAAATATTTCCGCAGCAGCATACAAAAGGCCGGGGGTCGAAGCGGGTTTGCTGGTTTCTCCGCTACCAAGTGGGCCCGGTAGAATTGGGGGTGTACCGTAATTAAGAGCCGGAGTTCGCGGCGGGGAAAAGGATGGAAAACTTCAATAATGATTGTTTCTTTGTCGGGTTGATAAATCTTACCGATCCGGCTGTTCCTTAAATGTTCATTCAATTCTCTAGTTAAATGGGTAATCGAAAAAGCGTCAAAGGGCATCTTGATTCCTCCGTTCCGCCAACAGTATAGCATTCTCGGCCGGTGCTAGGCAAGGAAATTTCGGACATAAAACCATTTTCGCCCTGCATAGGAATAGAGAGATAAACTTCTGTGGGGTGAAACCTTTGTCAAAACATTGGTGGCAAATGACACCGGCCGAAGTAGCAACACAGCTCCAGACCGACCTCAATAGGGGCTTAAGGGTGTCGGAAACGCAAAGACGATTGGACCAAGATGGCGAAAACCGGTTGCAGACGAAGAACCGTGTTTCCCCTTGGAAGTTGTTCTTTAGCGGATTTGCCGATTTTATGGTTTTGGTGCTTTTAGGTGCGGTCGTGATCTCTGTTGCCCTGGGTGAATGGCACGACGCGCTGACAATCCTGGCGATTGTTTTTTTAAATTCTATTTTAGGCTTTATCCAGGAATACCGGGCGGAACGTTCTTTAGAGGCTTTACGGGAATTATCCGCACCCCAAGCCCACGTCATTCGTCAAGGTAGACGGCGAACCATTCCTGCTTGCCAAGTGGTCCGGGGAGATCTGGTCGAGGTGAAAGCCGGACAACGGGTACCGGCTGATCTCCGTTTGTTGGAAGTTACGGGGATCGAGGTTGACGAATCACCGTTAACCGGGGAGTCAATCCCCGTCTCGAAAACCAACCGACCACTTGATTCTCCCCGCTTGGAGTTGGGGGACCGCCAAAATATGCTCTTTGCCGGAACCACGATCACCCGTGGACGGGGGGTTGGAATCGTCGTGGCCACCGGTATGCACACCGAACTGGGCAAGATCGCTGGAATGTTGGCGGAAAGTGAAGCCGGACTAACCCCGCTCCAAAAACGTTTAGAGCATTTAGGCAGGGTCCTGGTACTAATTTGCATTGGGATCTGTGTGTTGGTCGGGGTTATTGGTCTGGCCCGCGGTGAAAATTTCCGGCTCATGTTTCTCTCTGCCGTTAGCTTGGCCGTAGCCGCGATTCCCGAAGGTTTACCGGCTATTGTCACCATCGCACTGGCCTTGGGTGTACAGAGGATGATCAAACGGTCCGTGATTATCCGGCGTCTCCCCGCGGTCGAAACTTTAGGCTGTGCTACCGTAATCTGTTCGGATAAGACCGGAACATTGACCCAGAACCAGATGATGGTAACCACCTGTTATCTTAGTGGAAAAGAGATCGAGGTCACTGGGAACGGCTTTGCGCCCCACGGCCAATTTTTATGGCGGGGTCAAGAGATTCGGCCCGCAGATGACCGCGGCGTTTTTCCCGACTTACATGGTCTGCGGATGCTTTTGGCGACGGGCTTTTATTGTAACAATGCGGATTTGGAATTCGAGCCAAAGAGCAAACAATGGCGTTTGAACGGGGATCCAACAGAAGGAGCTCTCCTTGCTCTGGGTTTAAAAGCAGAACTCAACCGGGGTCGGGCGAAGCGCTTGGCGGAATTGGAGTTTACATCCGAACGAAAACGCATGAGTGTGCTGGTGGAAGAGGATGGGCAACGTTTTCTATATACGAAAGGGGCCGCTGATCTCCTTTTAGAACGGTCTACAAAGATTCGTTGGCAGGGAACAGAAGCACCCCTTGATGAACGGCATCGACAGCGGTTGTTCCAAGCCATGGACGTAATGGCCCACCGCTCTTTACGAATTCTCGCCCTGGCCTACCGACCGTTACCGCCCGGAAAGGCTACATTAAATGAGGATGACGAAAAGGAACTAGTCTTTTTGGGAATGGTGGGGATCAAGGATCCAGTCCGTCCGGGAGTGAGAGCAGCGATCGACCGGTGTCGGCAGGCGGGAATTAGAACCGTAATGATCACCGGAGATTTCCCCGTTACCGCGCGGGCCGTCGGTGAAGAGTTGGGGTTACTCCGTCCGGACGGGTTAGTAATGACCGGTACTGAGCTGGATTCTATGTCTCCCGCGGAATTACGGCGTACCATTGGTCAAGTAGATATCTTTGCGCGGGTTAATCCCTATCATAAATTAAAGATTGTCAAGGCGCTGAAAGAACAAGGGGAAATTGTGGCGATGACCGGTGACGGGGTGAATGATGCTCCGGCGATAAAAGAAGCTGATATCGGTGTGGCGATGGGGATCAGTGGGACCGATGTGACGAAAGAGGCGTCGGCAATGGTGATCACCGACGATAATTTTGCCAGCATCGTCGCGGCCATCGAAGAAGGGCGGGGGATCTATAGCAATATCCGCAAATTCATCCGTTATCTGTTAGGCTGTAATATTGGGGAAATTTTAACCATGTTCAGTGCGATCATTCTTGGGTTGCCCTTTCCGCTTTTACCCATCCAGATCCTCTGGATTAATCTGGTCACTGATGGGCTCCCGGCGATCGCCCTCGGGATCGAACCCGCCGAGCTTGGACTGATGCAGGAGCCGCCGCGCCCACCCGATGAGGGGATCTTCAGCCGCGGTCTCGGCTATAAAGTGTTGATCCAAGGCATAACCATCGGCCTAATCACCATGGCGGTATTCAGTTTTGCTTTGAAAATCGGAGCGAACATGCGGATTGCGCGGACGATGGCCTTCTGTACACTGGTCTTTTCCCAACTGAGTTATGTTTTCGCCTGCCGTTCTGAAACCCAGCCCCTCGTGAAGTTGCGTTTATGGACCAACCCTTATCTTTTGGGTGCCGTCACGATCTCCGGGGCGATGCAGTTTATGGTCGTTTCGCATCCTTTGGCGCGCAAACTCTTCCAGACTGCGTTTTTACCACCGGTAGCATGGGGAATCGTTTTTTTGGGTGCCATCGCCTCGGTGGTGGCAGCGGAAACGGTGGCCTGGGTGGGGCGTTATGTGAAAAACAAATTGGCTTAAAAATTCTTTGGATTTATCTCTTAGTTTGTCCCCGCTTGTTGGGGTAGGCACCGACAGAAAAAACCAATCTTAGCATAGTTTCCAGGGGAAATGTGGCAAACTATTCCCAGATTTGAAAGAGGTGGAATGTTTTGTCCACATTTATCCCGTTTTTTTTGCTCTTATTGCTTGGTTTATTACCGGTCAATTTTCATCTGCATTATCACCGTCGCGGAAAAGACGATTATTTTGCCTTGGAATTACGTTTGTCCCGATTCTATGTCTGGCGCTACGAAATTCCTAGTATGACGTGGGAAGGAACTGCTGGCCTTAACCAGGAGACCTTGACCGTGGCGGCAGGCTTTGGAACCGAAGAAGATAGCACCCAGGAGAAACGGATCGGGGTCGACGCTTTTCTCGCCAACCTGTTGGAGATCGGGCGGACTTTAAAAAAATATGGGTTAGGGGGGACTTTCTTTTATTATTTTCTACCGGAAAAATACCGGAAACGGGTCACCGTCGAGGAAAAGCTGGAGCGGAAAGGACGCTTTAAAAGGTTTGTCTGGCGGACGGTGCTTGGCGGGGTCGAGCCTGCGGCCCTCGGACCGATCGCTGGCCTGCTCTGGGGGGCAAAAGGGGTGATTGTCGGATTCCTGGCCAATGAATATCGTTTTAAAAACCCTCCCCGGATCATGGTGGTGCCCAGCTTTCGGGAGAAAAACTGGGAAACCATGCTAGACTGTATATTTGAGATCAAGTTAGGACATATTATCGTTGCCGGAATCAAGGACTATCTAATTCAACTTGGAGGAGGGAAAAGACATGCAGGGACACCCGATTGAGGGATTGATGAAGACGGCGATGGAGAGTATAAAAGATATGGTGGATGTAAATACCATTCTTGGCGACCCGGTGGAGACCCCCGATGGTAGTGTTATCATCCCCGTATCAAGAGTCTCATTCGGGTTTGCGGCCGGGGGTAGTGAGTTTGCCGGTCAGCAAAAAATGGACAAAAACAGTAATGAACCGGAGCAAGCTGATCTTCCCTTTGGCGGAGGCAGTGGGGCCGGGATTACGCTTAACCCCGTAGCTTTTTTAGTGGTAAACAAAGAGCAGACGCGCCTGTTGCCGGTGGAAAGTAATGTTTTGGTGGATCGGTTACTTGAGGCCGCTCCCCAACTTCTTGACAAAGTGCAAAATATCGTGGAAAAGCCGAAAACAAAAAAAGTGGAAGAAGTCGTCGTTACCCAATAGATCCTTTCAACAGGAGCGGAGCCGCTTTGACAACCGTTTGTTACGTGGGGCTAGTCCAACATTAGGTAGCGGGGATATTGGTGGACAATCGTCGCGCCCACCATCAGTTTGTTGACGGCTGCCCGAACTTGTTCTTTCCGGAAAGGCTTGATCAAAAAGTCTTTCGCTCCTTGTTTTAGAGCACGGGAAATATAGAATTTATGCTGCATGGAAGAACAGATTACGATATTTGCTTTTGGGTCATAGGCCAGCAGTTTCTCCATGGTGGTAAACCCATCCATAATCGGCATGATTAAATCAAGGAGCACAACCATGGGTTTTAATTGGGTATACAATTCTAATGCTTCCAGGCCGTTACTGGCGTGCCCTAGTACTTTAATCCCTGTATCGGAAAGGATTGATGATAATACCAAGCGCATGATTCGTTGGTCATCAACGATGAGAACACCTTGGTTTTTCGGTTGGTTTGCATCGTTAAGCATGGAAATCGTACCCACAATATCCCTCCTGTCAATTAAAGCGCTCGAAACTCTGGAGTCGTTCCAACGCCCATGTAATGTGAAGGGGGTGATCATCTGAAGACAAAGGTTGATCCGGATCTCTGTATCGCATGTGGCCTGTGTGTTAGTATGTGCCCAGATATATACTCTTGGGATGATGACGGCAAAGCCCATGCCATTGATGGGTCGGTTCCGGAAGAACAGGAATCTTGTGCGGAGGAAGCCGCCGAAAACTGTCCGACCGATGCCATAAGCACAGATTAATCAGTTAATCAGCCCCAGTTTTAAGTTGAAAGTAAGGCACTGCTGTAAGCGGGTTCGGAAAAAGGGCAAGTTCACCATTGTTGAACTTTACCACGAAACGGTATATGATTCCAAGATCAGGTAACTGTTGGAGTTGGGAAATAGCAACTCTATATTCTTCTTCGGCATTTTCCTGCTCTAACGTTACCTGATTTATTATCTGATCGGTACTTTTGTAATAAAGAATTACCTTTTCTACTTCGGCTGCCGGCCGCACGGTACATTTTAGCGTATTTTCTTCCGGTCCGGGCGGGAAATGAAAGATCGCCGGGGTATAACCGCCGGTGTTACGGATGGTAACTTGATACGGATGATCAAAGCTCCCGAGGGAGACTTCTTTTCCCGCGCTGTCCATGGCAGTAATATAATAATTAATCAAGTCTCCTTGTTCCATATAAACGGTGGGGATGGTGGCCATAAATTGCTCGGCGGAGACCGGTGACATCATTACCATATGGTAACCCCGCTCGTTTTCGGTTTGGTAGTTCAGGATCACTTGTCGGATGGGATTAATCCCGGTTACCGTGGTGCGGATCACCAAAGGCTTCCCCCGCTCCCAGGTGATAATCGGCGTATGGGTGATCAGCGGGGCGACCGGATGAATGGTCAGGGCTGAAATAAACCAATTATATTCTGGGGGACAGGAGAAAGTAAGGGTTATTTTCCCTGCGGTAACTTCGACGATTTCGCGCAGGTCGACCCGTTGACCGGGAGCGACCACCAAATCTTCCGCGATAACTTGGTCGTTTATGGCAATCCGCATCGGTCCGTACCGACGTGGTTTGGGGGAACGATCGCAAAAAGTCAGCTGGACTTGGTAAGAGCCCGGATTTAAATCAATCTGAAAAGACGCGGTCGTTTGCGACCAAATCAGTTTATTGCAGAGGAGCTCGTTGTGGGAGAAAGGCCGGTTGGTCTCGGCTTCCGGCGTGAGCTGTAGATCGTGTTCACCCAGGCGTACGGTTGGAGCGGGCGTTGCCTGTAATCCAGTGGGATTGAGCCAGCCATAACCACGGTCTGGGTCGTAAGTAGTCTGTTGGTGCACAAAGGTGAAACCTTCTTCCACAAAATAATCGGGAAAAACGTTCCGGTTTATTTCATTTTGCGACGCCGAAACCGGAAAACCACCAAAATCAAAGCCAACCAGAAAAACTCCTCTTGTTCGGTATTCTTCCAACAAAGTCCGGATCCTTTTTTCATCTTCCAAAAGCATCAGCCGTTGCTCACAACAGCGGCAGGAGGCAGGGAGTTTCTCCCAGCAGAGGTGGGCTTCCTTTAAGAACGCCAAGGCCTTTTCCAGACAATAAAGATTTTTGGTTACGGAGAAAAAACCTAATTCAATGGCAGCTTTAATCTTCGCGCAGTGGTATAGCGCGAAACGACCGGTAATCTCAGCCCAGAGCAGAGTCTGTTCCCACTCGGCAGCGCAGGAATGCTCGGCGCTGAGGGTGACTTCCTGCAAAGCTTGGACTTTTTCGATGATTTCCGCGCCTAACCGGCCGAGTTCAGCCGCGACGGAAGACGGAGCAAACTTGGCAAGTTCGGTCCGGTTTAATGTGGCGTCGACATATTCACGGCAGTTGGCAAACAAGGCCGGGTCGGCCGTGGGTCTCCTTAGGTAAAAGGGGAGAAGACCACCGGTGTTGAGATCCGGCACCGGGGCCACGGCGGCATGGAAGGTGTTGTACAGTGGTAATACTTTTCCGGTTAAATGGTAAAGGGCGGCCAGATCGTTTCCCTTTTCGCCAAACCGCCGGTGAAAATCGCGGATCAATACGGCACCGTTGGTTCCCGGGTGGTAAGCTAAACGGCCACACAGGTGGAACTGGTACCAATGGCGTTCATACTCCCAGTGGGTCGGGGTTTCTTTTTCATCCCAAAACAGGGCGGTCTTTTCACCGTAAGGAGCGGTTGGTGCAATTAACTGCAGACCATCATACCCCGCATTATTTAACGTAGGTAGTAGTTGGTAAAGGTAATCGGGGTCGCCCCAGGGGAGGGGAGAAGGAATTGGTAATTGGAAAACCGGGGTAATCTTTCCACCGCAACCAGCCAGGAAAGGATTGTTGGCGTCCTCTTCTTTAAGATAGGGCAAACCTAACTTTGGACCCCAGCCTTCATTGGTGAGAGCAGTATCAATCCCAGCCGCGGTCAAGAGCTCTAGAATTTCCGTCGAAACTTGGCTGGCGAGAAAGGTCAGCCTGGTTTGGTCGCCGTTATCCTGTATCGTCTGGACGATGGCCTGCTCAACGAATTTCGGATCCAAGGGGAGTGACTGGAACTTAAACTCAAGGCCGGATATTTCCGGACAATAAAAGAGCAGTTGCTTAAGGGCAAGATAAAAATAGGAACCAGCTTTCTCCGCGTCCAGTCCCCATCCGTGGAAGGAAAGGGGCGTCTGACCCGAGTAGAAATTCCAGAACCCAAGATGAAAATCTAAACCCGCTTCGACGGCGAGTTCACCCAAAGCCTTTACCGCCTGAATATTCTTTGTACGCAGTTCATCAGAGATGTGAAAGGGATTTACCTCCGGGTGTTCCGGGATAGAAAAGAAATAGGGAAAGACCGGCGCTGGGGAAGAAGGGGCTAAGGCTAAGGTAAAGCCGTTGAAACGGTTTTTAATCAGCATTTCAAAATAGGACCGCCAGTAGGCAGGGGAGAAGGTCAATCCCTTTTTCAAGCCAGCCGCGGGGAGGACGTGAAGAACGCTCCGGCGTTTAAAGGCTGGACTTTCACAGACTGGTCGGTATAAGGCCGGAACCGATTGGGCGTTGATCCGCGCGGCTAATTCATAAAGGACATAAAGGAGGCCGCGCATATCATAGGCACAAGCCCAAAGAGCGGTATGATCCTGAATGGTTAATTCTTGGATCATAATTGCTTCGGGGGTTAACGGGAGTGGGATTTCTTCCTTCGCCACCAGCTCCCTTAATAATGGGCTTTTTTCGTAGGAGCCAATGAACAGATCGGCTTGGGGTAATTGTTCCGTATATAAGCAGGGTTGTATTTTGATATTTTGCTGCGCAAAAGCATCGATCAGAACGGCAAATGCTTTTTGGGTGCACAATTCAAGACCATCAGGATTGAGAATTCCGATTTTGATACCCACTCATCGCACCTCGCCCAAAAAAATCATTCTTCAAGACTATTTTACTATTTTCGATTTTATCCGGTCTTTTCCTCTTTATAGAGCGTTATTATCTTAATTCTTCCGCGTAATGGCTTGTTCTAGAATCGAAAAGAGTCCCATATAACTTTGGTATAAGGAAAAAATGAGGAGAGAACCATGGAACGGTGTGAACAAAGGGAGAAACAGGTTGAAAAGGAATTTGATATCCCGATGTCACCGGCGGCTACGGGAGAAGGGGAAAGTGAAACACTCAGCCCGAAAACCCCTCCCTTTGCTCGCTTGGAAACAGTGCTCCTAAAACAGATTGTGGTCTGTATTTTCATCATCTTTTTCTTATGGGCGATCGGCAAAATACCGCGGGTTGGAACCGGTGTGGTTGACCGCTTCCGCCACGTTTTGCACTATGGTGAAGCAAAGCGTACCGAAGAAAAAATTACTGCTTTTGCCCGGGAGCAGTGGCTTAAGATGAAAAGCGAGGTTTCTTCGTGGTTTACCGTTCAGTTTCAGCCTGCGATGGCTCCATCCAGGCGGGGACTTCAGCTTTCTTCCCCCCTTTTCTATTTTGAGCGACGGGAGGTTTATCCGGAACGGATTCGTTATCTTCCCGCACCCAACTCGGTGGTTTACGCTTCTGCGTCCGGAATGGTGAGGGCGATCCCCCTCGAGAAGGGCGGATGGAAACTGGATTTAGACCATGGGGAAGGCTGGCATAGTCTCTATTACCCCTGCCCGCAGGTTTATGTCAAAACCGGAGAATGGGTAAATCCCGGTCAGGAGATTGCCAGCACCGGCCGGGAGCTTTTTTGGGAGATCACCAATGGCGGCTACCCGGTGGACCCACGGCAGTTCATTGACGAACAGGGTATATGGCGCTAATGCTTAAGATAAAACTTAACCCCTTTTTGTACCCCCTTTTTTTTCTGGCTGGTTTAACCGGCCAAATTTCCTCCTTGCTTTTCGCCTTTATTTCGGTTTTATTGCATGAAACCGCCCATTTGGTAACCGCCTTTAGTTTTGGTTACCGTACCTTTTGGATTGAATTATTTCCCTTTGGCGGGGTCGCCCGGATGGAAGCCTCGTTATTTAACGATCCGGTGACTGAGGCGGTTACCGCGCTTGCCGGACCATTGCAAAGTATCCTGCTGGCCTTCTTCCTCCGAGCTTTCGCGGCTTTTCTTCATTTACCAGCACTGACCGGAGCATTAGTCCGTATCAACTTTGCTTTAGGTCTGTTCAATCTTCTGCCCCTTTTTCCTCTGGACGGAGGAAGAATCCTCCGTTCGTTTCTGGCCCGTAAACTAGGATACAAAAAAGCAACTGCTTATGTGAAGAACTGGACAAAGGTGTTCGTTTATCTGGCGGGTCCCCCCCTGGTTTGGTTGAGTCTAAAAAAAATAGTCCCCATCCAATTTCCTTTGGTCCTTTTTTTCCTCCTGCTTGCGGAACGGGAAAACAATCATTTCTATTCCTATCTGGCGCAACAATCCAAGCGCGCGGCTTTATTGCAGACGAAAGGACTTCTTCCAACTAAAGTCTGGATTGTTGATGCCAAGCGAAAAGTCGGTGAAGTTCTCCCTTTTTTAAACGGTAAAGATTATCATCTCTTCTTTTTGGTTGACAAACATGGTAAAATTTTAGGTGAAGTAACAGAAGATGAATTGATACGCATGATAAACGAGGACAATCTGTTTAACCTAAAGATTGAAGCGATCAAGGGACAAAACAACTACCAACCACTACCAGCAGGAGGGAACAAAGATTAGAGATTACGACAGAATTTTGGAAAGGGTGGAAAAACCGGCGCGTTACACCGGTGGGGAATTAAACGCCGTGGTTAAGCCGTGGGATCAGGTTAAGGTCCGTGTTGCCTTGGCCTTTCCCGATATCTATGAGATCGGCTTTTCCCATCTTGGTTTACGCCTCCTTTACCACCTGATCAATGAAGAAGAGGACTATCTGGCCGAGCGGGTTTATGCTCCGGCCACCGATATGGAGCAAGAATTACGTAAAGCCCAATTACCCCTTTTTACTTTAGAAAGCCGGAAGAGCCTTGCCCAGTTTGATCTGATCGGCTTTACCTTGCAATATGAATTGAGCTATACGAATATCTTGAATATGTTGAATCTGGCGGGAATACCATTAAAAAGAGAAGAACGGGGTGAGAAGGATCCGCTGATCATCGGCGGTGGACCCGGTAGTTTTAACCCGGAACCATTGGCCGATTTTTTCGATCTTTTCTTATTGGGCGAAGGTGAAGAGGCCGTCCTCGAGATTCTGGAGCTGGTTGCCCTCGCCAAAGAAAAGGGCTGGTCAAAACCGGATATTAAGCAAGAACTACTTAAAGTTCCGGGAGTGTACTTACCCGAATTTTATACCGTGGAGTATACAAATGAAGGACAAATTGCCGCAGTAACTCCCCTTCCTCCAGCTCCGCCGGTTGTGCAGAAAAGGATCGTTCGCGACTTTGACCAGGCCTACCTGCCCCAAAAAGAGTTGGTACCGTGGTTAGAACCGGTCCACGACCGGGCGATGGTTGAACTTTTCCGCGGTTGCACCAGGGGGTGCCGGTTTTGCCAGGCGGGAATGGTGTACCGGCCGGTCCGCGAGCGTTCGCCCGCGGTCCTGACTGAATATTTACAGAAGATAATTGCCGGAACCGGTTATGAAGAGATCTCGCTGACTTCTTTAAGCAGTGCCGACTATACAAAGATCGAGGAGATTATGGCCTCCTTGACCGACTGTTTTGCGGCGCAGAATGTAAAATTGTCCTTACCTTCGCTGCGGATTGATTCCTTCTCCCCGGAACTGGCCGCCCGTTTTCAAGGGGAACGGAAAGGCGGTCTTACTTTCGCGCCGGAAGCAGGAACCGAACGTTTACGCCGGGTAATCAATAAAAATCTCACCGATGAACAGATTATGCAGACGACGGAGGCCGCTTTTGCCGCGGGCTGGCAGCGGTTGAAACTCTATTTTATGATTGGTTTACCGACTGAGACCGATGCGGACCTCCAAGGGATAGTGGAACTGGCGCGCGCAATTTTGGCTGTTGGTCGCCGGTTGCACGGACCAAAAGCTGGCCGGGTACAGGTGACGGTGAGTGCCTCAACCTTTGTGCCCAAACCCCATACACCCTTTCAGTGGCGTCCCCAGCTTTCCCTGGCGGAAACAAAACGCCGCCAAGACTTCTTACAAGAACGCTTGGTCGGACGGGGGTTGCAGTTCTCTTGGCATGATCCCACTTTAAGTCAGTTGGAAGGGGTCTTATCCCGCGGCGACCGCCGGTTAGGGTCAGCCTTGGCCAAGGCCTGGGAGCTAGGATGTACCTTTGATTCATGGCCCGATCAATTCCGCTGGGATCTTTGGCAGCAAGCCTTGTCCGCAACCGGGCTAAAAGTGGAAGATTATCTCCGCGCCCGTTCCTACCAGGAGATCTTGCCTTGGGACCATTTAAGCACCGGGCTGAAGAAGGACTATTTACGCCGCGAGGACCAAAGGGCGGAGGAGGAGAAGTTGACCTTGGACTGCCGGACACGAAAGGACTGTACAACCTGTGGAGTTTGTCCCCACTTGGAAGCCCGCCCCCGACTGGTAGGAGGTGAATAAGATTACGTATCGAATAAAATATAGTAAGAAAGGTATTGCCCGTTTTACTTCCCACCTGGATGTCCTGCGCATGCTGACCAGAACCCTACGGCGGACTGGTTTACCGCTCGCCTATTCGGCCGGTTTTCACCCTAAACCAATCCTGTCCTTTGGTCCGCCGCTTCCCCTGGGGGTCGAAAGTGAGGCCGAGTATTTTGATCTGGAGCTGACCCGTGCCTTACCGGAAGAAGAAGTTAAGCAGGCTTTAGCGCAACATCTTCCGCCGGGGATGGAAGTGCACACCGTTTGGAAGTTAGCGCCGAAGACCCCGTCCTTAATGGCGGCAACCACCAGTATTTCTTACCAGTTTGCGTTGCGGCGGAAAAAACCGCTCACCGACGCTCAAGTTGAAGAGTGGTTTGCCTCCCTATGGTCCCGTCCCGAACTGCTGGTCATGAAAAAAACAAAGCAGGGCGAAAAACCGGTGAACATCAGACCGCTCTGGAAAGCTTATGAACTCAACTTTCAGGATGATGGGCTGATCCTTTTCCACTTTGAAGTGGCCTTTGGCCCGCAGGGTACAATTCGCCCTGACGATTTTGATTCCTTGTTGGTAGCCGCTTTTCAGATTGAACAGCGGAGAAGAACAGCGGTAAGTTTTAAAGCTGGAGAGAGGCGCCGGAAGGTTCTTTAGGAAGTGTTTGGATGGCGAAAGAATTTTTAATTAATGTGAGCCCCAGTGAAACCAGGATGGCCGTGCTCGAAGATGGAAAGCTGGTTGAGCTTTCTAAAGAAAGTCATACCGCCCAACGACACATCGGCAACATCTACCGGGGAAAAGTGGAAAACGTGTTACCCGGAATGCAAGCCGCCTTTATTGATATTGGGATGGAAAAAAACGCCTTTCTTTTCATTGATGATCTCCATCCGGAGACCGGTGATAACGGTTCTGCTTCGATCAGCGACCTTCTCCGGGAAGGCCAGGAGATTATCGTGCAATTGGTCAAAGAACCGATGGGTAACAAAGGAGCCCGGGTGGTAACGAATTTAACCATCCCCGGCCGGTATTTGGTTTTAATGCCAACTGTAGATTATATTGGGATCTCCCGCCGGATCGAAGATGAAAAGGAGCGGGAACGGTTGAAAAAGATCGCCCTGAACCTCAAACCAAAGGGGATGGGGATGATAATTCGGACCGCCGCTGAAGGCTTGGCGGAAGAAGAGTTAGAAGCAGACCGGAACTTCCTCTTTAATCTGTGGCAAAAGATTGTAAAACGGTCCAAAAAAGGACCAACGCCCGCCTTACTCTTCCACGATCATGATCTGCTCTACCGGATTTTACGGGATCTGTTCACCACCGAGGTGGACCGGCTAATCATTGATGATCTTTCTACTTACGAAAAAGCCCTAGATTTACTGGCCTTTTTAGGACCTCATCTCCGGAGTAAAGTGCAACTGTTTACCGGGAACTCGCTTTTCTCCATTTACGGCATTGAACAGCAGATCGAAGAGGCCCTTCGGCGGAAAATCTGGCTTGAGTCCGGCGCTTACCTTGTTTTTGATCAGACTGAAGCGCTAACGGTGGTCGATGTTAATACCGGGAAATATACCGGCTCCACTTGTTTGGAAGATACGGTTTTGCACACCAATTTGGCGGCCGCCAAGGAGATCGCCCGCCAGATCCGTTTACGCAATATTGGTGGCATTATTGTGATCGACTTCATTGATATGTGTGATGAAGAAAACCGGAAGCAAGTCCTGGATTGCCTCGCCAATGAACTACAGAAGGACAAGGTGAAAACGAATATTCTAGGCTTTACTTCCCTCGGCCTTTTAGAGATGACCAGAAAAAAAACCCGGCCCAGTCTACGGGAACAGTTACAACAACCATGTTCCTGTTGCGAGGGGACCGGTTATAAATATTCTTTAGATACCCAAGCCGCCCGCGCCGAACGGCGGATCATTGAGCTGTGTGCTGATCACCCCAGGGACGAGGCCTTACTGATCGGAGTGAATACTGCCTTAGCGGCGCTCCTGATCGGTCCCGGTGGTAACCGGTTAAGTGCGCTGGAAAAGGCGGTGAAGAAGACGGTTTTTATCCGGGGTAAAGAGGAGATTCCCTCGCCGGAAGCCCGGATCATTGCCGCTGGCCAAAGGGATTATATTCAATCCCTGGCGCTTCCGGTAAAAGAGGGGGATCGCCTGGAAGTGGACGTGATCGAACCCCACTTAAACAACCCGGTTGATGGTATTGCCCGGCTGGAAGGTTATATAATTGACATCGAAGACGGCGGACGCTTTGTCGGTCAGCGGGTTAAAGTGAAAATTCAAAAGATGTTTAAAACCTACGCCAAAGCCGTGATCGAAGATTGACAGGAAGCCCGGCTGATGGTATTATACTAGTTGTGGGTTTTTAAACCTGTTTCAACCGCACAGTTTTGGCTTTAGTAAACCAGATGGTGCCAAAGACTGGCGAGTCTAAGCGGGAGGTGCATTTGATGTACGCGATTGTTGAGACCGGCGGGAAACAATATCGGGTTCAGGCCGGTGACGAGTTCAATGTGGAAAAAATACCAGGCGATGTCGGTTCAGAGGTAGTGCTGGACCGGGTCTTGCTCATCGGCGGCGACGAGACCAAAGTCGGAACCCCTTATCTGGAAGGGGCGAAAGTAAAGGCGCAGATTGTTGAGCAGGATAAAGCCCGGAAAATCCTGGTTTTCCGGTACAGAGCAAAGAAGAACATTCGCAAAAGGTATGGCCATCGCCAACCGTATACCCGTTTACGGGTCGTTGCCATTGAAGGCTAATGACTTCAGTTCGGTTTATCCGCGCGGGTGAGCGCTTCATCGGCTTTGAAGCAAAAGGGCATACCGGTTATGCCCCGGCGGGTCAGGATATAGTTTGCGCCGGTGTTTCAACCTTGGTGCAGACCGCTGTCCTCGGCCTACAGGAACTGGTTGGGTTGGAACCGGAAATTGAGCAACAGCAAAAGCAGGGGTTGTTTAAATGCCGGATCCCAAACATAGTCGATGAAAGGAAACGAGAGCAGGCCGATCTGATTTTAAACATGATGTATCTTGGTTTACAACAGATTGCTCAAGAATACCGAAAATACGTGCAAGTATCCCTTAAGGAGGTGCAGAAAGATGAGCTTTAATCTTCAGTTTTTCGCGCAGAAAAAAGGAGTGGGTAGCTCCAGAAACGGCCGGGATAGTCGGGCGCAACGCCTAGGGGTGAAAAAGTTTGCCGGTGAACAGGTCCAGGCCGGTAATATCCTCGTCCGTCAACGGGGAACTAAATTCCATCCTGGTAACAACGTGGGAATCGGTAAGGATGATACCCTTTTTGCTTTAATAGATGGATTTGTTGCTTTTGAACGGAAGGGAAAAAGGGATAAAAAGGTTAGTGTCTATTCCGAGCCGGTCATTACCGCCTAACGTAAAAAACCGCCCAACGGCGGTTTTTTTCTGTTGATTGCCATAAAAGAAATTAAGAATTTCTTGGCCCATCTTCATGGGATGAAAGGATTATCAATAATTGCGGTAGAATAATATGTGTTAAACACGGTCTTAAGCTAAAGGGGATTATGAATGTTCATAGATGAAGTATCGATTAAAGTGGTCGCGGGCAAAGGCGGGGACGGTGTCGTCAGTTTTCGGCGGGAAAAATTTGTGCCCTTTGGTGGTCCCGACGGTGGTGACGGGGGCGACGGGGGCAGTGTCTACCTTGAAGCCGACGAAGGCTTCAACACCCTTAGCCACCTCCGCTATAAAAAACTACATAAAGCGGGTGCTGGCCAAAACGGAGGTGGCAGTAAGTGTTTTGGCAAAAAAGGCAACGATTTGGTGATTAAAGTCCCCGTGGGAACCCTTGTCCGTAAAGACAACCGCCTCATCGCGGACCTAACCGTTCATAAAGAACGGTGTCTGGTCGCCAAAGGGGGCCGTGGTGGCCGGGGAAACGCCCGTTTCACTGGGGCTTCCCACCAAACACCCCGTTTCGCCGAACGGGGCGAAGTTGGTGAAGAAGCGGTGTTGGTTTTGGAACTGAAGGTTCTGGCCGATGTCGGTTTAATTGGCTATCCGAATGCGGGGAAATCCACTTTTCTGGCAGCGATCTCAGCTGCCCGTCCGAAGGTGGCCTCCTATCCGTTCACAACGCTCAGTCCGGTCTTGGGCGTCGTTGATCTGGGTGATGACAGTTTTGTGGTCGCTGATCTACCCGGCTTGATCGAAGGGGCCCATCAAGGAGTGGGTTTGGGGATTGAGTTTTTGAAGCATGTGGAAAGAACCCGTCTCTTGGTGCACCTGGTTGATCTTTCGTCCCCAGCACCGTGGGATGACTTCGTTGCGATCAATCAGGAACTGGCCAGTTATAGTCAGGATCTAATTCAGAAACCCCAGCTTGTTCTGGGGACAAAGCTTGATCTGCCCACCGCAGCGGCGCAAAAAGGGGAGTTTGCCGCGAAAATCACCGACTTAGGCTATGAGGTCGATTTTATCTCGGCGGTGACCGGTGAAAATCTCCGCCCGGTTTTATACCGGATCAAAAACAAACTGGAGACCCTACCGAAAGTTGAAAAGCTGGCGGCTGAACCGGAACCGGTAGAGGTGGCTTTCCCCGGCGGATCACCGGAGTTTTCCGTGGAACAAGAGGGGGAAGGGGCCTACCGGATTAAAAGTGAAGCTTTAATTAAGAGGATTATGCGTTATAACCTGGAGCAGAAAGAGGCTTTATTACGCCTTGATCAACTCTTTAAACGCTGGGGTGTGATAACGGCGCTCGAAGATGCAGGAGTAAAGGAGGGTGATCTGGTTCGGATTGGTGATTTAGAGTTTGTTTTTGAACCGGAGGACTATTAATTTATTTTTGCATTTTGGGAGGTTGTAGGGTATGTCCTGCTTGAGTTGCGGGAACTGTAAAGAAGACACTGACCTTTATTTCTGTCCAGCGCAAAACGAATTTGTCATCCGCGAAAAAACAATCGTGCGTGCGCGCGAAACCCGGTGGAAAAAAGGGGATCCAAGCTACGAATCACACCGCCGTCGACAACGAAAAGAGCGGGAAGATCTGAAGATTAGTTAATTATTTGTAATCAGACACTGTTACGACAGTGTCTTTTTTATTTTAATGTGGGGAAAACCGGGAAATTGTAGTATAATTAAAAAAGATCTATTATAAACTGGAAATGGGGGTTTTCCTTGCCTTGGCAGTTAATCGAAGTGGGTTGAAAGAGGCCCAAACGATCGTGGTTAAAGTTGGCACCAGTAGTTTAACTTATGCTACGGGTCGTCTTAACCTCAAAAATATGGAACGTATTGTCCGCCAGATTGCAGATCTACATAATTCCGGGAAAAAAGTGGTACTGGTTTCTTCCGGTGCGGTGGGGGCCGGCGTGGGCGAACTAGGACTAACCAGCAAACCGCGGACAATTCCGCAACGACAAGCGGTGGCCGCCGTCGGACAAGGTTTTCTGATGCAGGTTTACAACAAATTTTTTCTGGAGTACGGGATTGTTACCGCGCAGATCCTTCTAACCAGGGAAGATATGGGAGAACGCCGCCGTTATTTAAATGCCCGGAACACCCTAATGATGTTGCTCAACGAGTATCAGGCTTTGCCGATTATTAATGAGAATGATACCGTCGCCACGGAAGAATTGCAGTTGCGGTTCGGCGATAATGATACCTTGGCCGCTCTGGTTGCGGGTTTAATCGGGGCGGACCTTCTGATTCTCCTTTCCGACATTAGTGGTTTATACACCGGTGATCCACGGAAAGATAAAGAGGCGACTTTAATCCCTGTCGTCAAAGAGATCTCTCCGGCGATCTGGGCGACCGCCGGGGATGCCGGTACGGTACGCGGAACCGGCGGCATGATCACCAAACTGGAAGCGGCCCGGATTGCTACCCGCTCTGGGATCTCGATGGTGCTCGCCTCCGCGGAAGAAGATGGCATTTTAAGCCGGATTGTGGCTGGGGAGGATGTCGGTACCCTGTTTTTACCGAATGATGATACTTTAGTCCAACGGGAAAGGTGGATCGCCTTCGCCGGACAACCCCAAGGAGCCGTGATCATCGACGAAGGAGCTGTTACGGCGCTACTCGAACGGAAGAAAAGCTTACTGCCTTCCGGTGTTGTTGGTGTCAAAGGGAAGTTTGAAGTTGGCGATCTGATCCGGGTTTTAGATCCGCAAGAACAGGAGATTGCCCGGGGCTTAAGTAATTTTAGCACCGAAGAGATTGAAAAGATTAAAGGGACAAATACTGCCCATCTACCTAAGGTGCTGGGTTACAAAACCTTTGAAGAAGTGATCCACCGGAATAATCTAGTGTG
Source organism: Hydrogenispora sp. (assembly GCA_012837705.1). Lineage (GTDB taxonomy): Bacteria > Bacillota > UBA4882 > UBA10575 > UBA10575 > Capillibacterium. Next base: position 22,897 of record DUQQ01000073.1, on the reverse strand, counting down.
TCTTGAATGAGGGGGGAATGCGTTGTCAATCGATGTATTTGTTTTGGGGCAGAAAGCCAAGAAAGCCGCGGCGACCATGGCTAACCTGGATAGTACCACCAAAAATGAAGCCTTGCTTAAAATTGCCGCCGGGTTGCTGGCCAACCAAGACCGGATCCTGGCCGCTAACCGCGGGGAAGTGACGAAGGCGAAAGCAAATGGCCTGAGCGATAGTATGACTGAGCGTTTGTTGCTCAACCCGGAGCGGATTGCCGCTATGGTTGAAGGGTTGCGGGAGATTGTCCGTCTGGAGGATCCGGTGGGCAGCGTGGAAAAGATGTGGCGCCGTCCCAATGGGTTAGAGATCGGCCTTATCCGGGTTCCTTTAGGGGTGGTCGCCATTATTTACGAAGCCCGGCCCAACGTCACCGTGGATGCTACCGCTTTATGCTTAAAAACCGGAAATGCGGTGATTCTCCGCGGCGGATCGGAAGCGCTCCAGACCAACCAAGTTCTGGTTGAGGTCATCCGCGAAGCATTGCGGGATACGGCGATTCCGGAGGATGCGGTCCAATTGCTTGCTTCTACAGAGCGTGAAGCGGCGGTGGCTTTGATGAGAATGCACGAATATGTGGATGTGCTTATACCGCGGGGCGGGGCTGGTCTGATCAAAACCGTCCTCAATAATGCCCTTGTTCCCGTTATTGAGACCGGGGTTGGGAACTGCCATACTTATGTGGATGCCAGCGCCAACCTGGACCAGGCCCTAAAGATTGTGGTTAACGCCAAAACACAACGGCCGTCAGTCTGTAATGCCCTGGAGACCCTCCTGGTCCACCAGGGGATCGCCGCCGATTTTCTCCCCCGGTGTGGTGAGGAACTCCGCCGGATGGGCACCGAGATTCGGGGTTGTCCCCAAACCCTTTCCTATTTACCCTGGGCGACGAAGGCGACGGAGGAGGATTGGGCCACCGAGTACCTGGATTTGATCCTAGCCGTAAAAGTAGTTCCCGACTTTGCGGCGGCCATTGACCACATCGCCCAATACGGAAGCGGCCACTCGGAGAGTATTATCACCTCTGACTACGCAACCGCGCGCCAGTTTCTGCAAGTCGTGGATGCTGCCGCCGTCTATGTCAATGCTTCTACCCGTTTTACCGACGGTTATGAGTTCGGTTTAGGCGCCGAATTAGGGATTTCCACCCAAAAGCTGCATGCCCGCGGACCAATGGGGCTTAGTGCCTTGACGACGACAAAATACATTATATATGGGGACGGACAGATTCGAAGATGAAGGCCCTTGGCATTTACGGGGGAAGTTTCGACCCGATCCATCTTGGCCATCTCCTCCTGGCGGAAGCGGCCCGGGAGGAACTGGCTTTAGACAAAGTGTTCTTTGTGCCAGCGGCCCAATCCCCCATGAAAAACCATCGTCCGTACATCAGCGATACCGACCGTTTAGAACTGATTAAACTGGCCATCAAGGAAAACCCGAGTTTTACCTTTTCGGAAGTGGAGCTAAAACGCAAACCACCTTCCTATACCGTTGATACCCTACGCTTCTTTCACCAGGCCTATCCCGACTACGAGCTGTTTCTGTTGATGGGGCAAGATTCCTTGAATACATTAACTGGCTGGCGCCATTTCACCCAACTCTTTTCGTTAGCGACGTTAGCTGTCGGTGTACGACCCGGTTATCCGCTCCAGGTTCCTGCGGAGCTGGAGGCATACCGCCGACCGTCCGCCCAGAGTAAAGGGATTGTCTTTTTTCACAATCCAGAGATTGCGATCTCTTCCAGCGCCATCCGGGAACGGCTGCGACTTGGTAAGTCCGTCCGGTATTGGCTGGAACCGCAGGTATTAAAGTATATTTTGGCCAACAACCTCTACACCGGAAATAATTAGTGCCATCCTTACCACCTTTTGTGGCTGCGGTTAAAAACCAATTTGTTACCTTCGTTTCAATAATATTTGCGCTGGCGGGCAAAATAATTTGGGGGCCTGCAAAAGATGCTGTGATTCATGGCCGGAAACGAGGTGAAGTTGGTGAGTAAAACCCTATATGTCGGCAATTTGCCCTGGGCCACTACGGATGAGGATTTGGCCGCTTTTTTTTCCGATTCGACGGAAGTCTTGGCCAGTAGGGTAATTATAGACCGGGCAACCGGACGCTCGAAAGGTTTTGGCTTTGTTGAGGTGCCGGACGAACAAGCCGAACAAGTAATTGCCGCGATGAATGGCAAGGAATTAGGCGGGCGGGAGATCATAGTCAACGAAGCGCGACCACTGAATACCACAAGTTGAAGGGGTGCTTGGCACCCCTTTTTGCTTAAAAATGTAAAGAGCTGGTTTCAACCAGCCTTTTCTCGTTTGAACGGCAGGGAAAAGCGGAGCTTTGTGGAAAAAGATTAATATACTATAATTAATCTTCAGCCAATGGGGGTCTATATGAACCTTGAAACGCTCAGCCGCAAATTAAGCCAGACGCTTTCTCCACCCCGCTTTCAGCATTCCCTGCGAGTGATGAATTTTGCCCGGGAGCTGGCCCGTCATTACCAAATCCCGGAGGAACCGGTGGCGATTGCGGCCTTGATGCATGATGTCGCCCGCGAAAAAGATGGCCCCGAAATGCTGGCCTTAGCCAGCTCTTACCAGTTACCGGTTTTACCAGTAGACCAAAAAGCCCCCGTTTTGCTCCATGGACTGGTCGGTGCGGAGCTACTAAAACGCGAGTGGGCGATCATGGCTGAACCGGTGATCGAAGCGGTGGCCTATCATGTGACCGGCGCCCCAAAGCTGGGAATTGTCGGCGAACTAACGATCATTGCCGACTTTGCCGAACCGGCCCGCCAGTTTTATGCCGCCCAAGTTGCGCGGGAACTAGCCTTTAGAAGCCGTACAGCTGCTTTAAAGTACATTTATACCCAAAAGATCCGCTATATCTTGGATGCCGGCTTTTTGCTGCATCCACTGACGGTGGAAGCCCGGAACCAGCTTTTGCTGAATGACTCCGGTGCGGAATAACGCCCTTTAGATAAATACCCAAAGAAATTATGGTCGGAGGTATTAATTGTATGGATTATGACAAGGTCTTATCCGCTGCCTATTCCGCAGTGCTCGAGCAGAAAGGGGAAGACCCCGTTATTTTGGACCTACGGGAATTAACGGTCGTGACCGATTATTTTTTAATCACCACCGGCCGCAATCCTAATCATCTCAAGGCCATGGCCGATCGGGTTCTTGAAGATCTTGGTGCTTTGGGTTTGACTCCCGCTCGCCGGGAAGGTGATCACGGTGCCCGGTGGATCCTGTTGGATTATGGCTTTTTGGTTATTCATCTCTTAGGCCAAGACGAACGTGAATTTTACCGTCTGGAAGAGCTTTGGTACGGAGCAAAAAGATTAACCCCGACCATCGCTTGACATTTACTGCGCTCTGATTTATACTTTTATAAGGTTTACGTATACCAGATAATTCATATTTTCCTACCTAAATTAGTTACGAGCAAGATTAACAAAAAACCAAAGAAAGAATCGGCCTTTCAATGCTGATCGATGACGGCAAAATAGATCAGAACTAATGAAGGGGAGTAGTAGGTTAGACTAAGGGTCAAGAGAGCCGGTGGGTGGTGCAAACCGGACCTGGAAGCGGACTGAACTCACCCCGGAAGTTCAGGAATGAAAATTCCTGACCCGTTCCAGGGTTAATGGACAAGAGGGTATTCCAGAGGAGTACCGAAACAGGGTGGTACCGCGACTGTTGTTCGCCCCTGGTCAGAACTTGACCAGGGGTCTAAATTTTAGTGGAGGGATTTTCATGACGACAAAATACGACCGCTATCAGCCCCGCAAGATCGAACCGTTTTGGCGGCAAAAGTGGGAAGAATCGGGACTTTACCGTTCAGTAATTAAGAAGGATAAACCGAAATATTATGCCTTAACCATGCTTCCTTATCCCAGCGGTGACCTGCACATTGGCCACTGGTATGCCATGGTTCCTTCCGATGCTCAGGCCCGTTTTATGCGGATGCAAGGTTATAATGTCCTGTTTCCGATCGGTTTTGATGCTTTCGGCCTCCCGGCGGAGAATGCGGCGATCAAGCGGAATGTGCACCCGCAAAAATGGACGATGGACAATATTGAACGGATGCGGGAACAACTGAAGTCGATGGGAGCCATCTTTGACTGGGAACGGGAAGTGATCACCTGTTTACCGGGCTACTATAAATGGAGTCAATGGCTTTTCTTGAAATTCTACGAACGGGGTTTAGCTTACAAAAAACTGTCTCCGGTTGATTTTTGTCCAACCTGTAATACAACTTTAGCCCGGGAACAAGTTTGGGGTGAAGACCGCCATTGCGAACGGTGTGAAACACCTGTGGTGAAAAAAGAACTTGATCAGTGGTTCCTAAAAATTACCGATTATGCCGATGAATTACTGGATTTTTCCCAGATCGACTGGCCGGAGCGGGTCGTGTCGATGCAGAAAAATTGGATCGGCAAAAGTGAAGGGGCTGAGGTCACCTTTGAACTGCCGAACCAGGAAAAACTGACGGTCTTTACGACCCGTCCGGATACGCTCTGGGGCGTGACTTTTATGGTGCTGGCCCCGGAACACCCCTTGGTTGATCAGATCACCACGGAGGAGTACAAAGAGCAAGTAAAAGCTTACCAGTATGCGGCCAGCCGTCAGAGTGAGATTGAACGCTTGGCGGTTGATAAGGAAAAAACCGGAGTCTTTACCGGAAGTTATGCTGTCAACCCGGTCAATGGCGAAAAAATCCCGGTCTGGGTGGCCGACTACGTCATGATGGGTTACGGTACGGGGGCGATTATGGCGGTTCCCGCCCATGATGAGCGGGACTTTGCCTTTGCCCGTAAGTATAACTTACCGATTCGGATTGTGATCACGCCCGACGAGGGGTTGTCCGAACCCTTGACCGCGGCCTATACCGAAGTAGAGAACGGAAAGATGGTTAACTCCGGCCCCTTCACCGGGGTACCGGCGGCAGAAGGGAAAAACCAGGTTATTGCCTGGCTTGAGGAAAAGGGATTAGGCCACAAAGCCGTCAACTACCGGCTACGGGATTGGTTAATCAGCCGTCAACGTTACTGGGGGACACCGATCCCTATCATCTACTGCGAAAAATGTGGTACCGTCCCGGTTCCGGAGAAAGACCTTCCGGTCCTACTGCCCGAAGATGCGGAGTTCTTACCAACGGGGGAATCCCCCCTGAAACACCATCCGGCTTTTCTGCATACCGACTGTCCCCGCTGTGGTGGTCCCGCCCGCCGGGAAACGGACACGATGGATACCTTTATCTGTTCCTCTTGGTACCAATACGCTTATCTTAGTCCTTATTATGAAGGCACCGGTCCTTTTGACCAGGAAGAAGCGGCCTATTGGCTTCCGGTCGACCTCTATACCGGCGGAGTGGAACACGCTTGTATGCACCTAATATACACCCGTTTCTTCACGAAAGCCATGCGCGATCTTGGACTGGTTAACTTTGACGAGCCGATGCTGACCTTGAGAAACCAAGGGATCATCCTTGGTGAAGACAGTGAAAAGATGAGTAAATCCCGGGGAAATGTGGTTGCCCCCGATGATCTGGTCAACGCTTACGGTTCGGATACGGTCCGTGTTTATCTCATGTTCGGTTGGCGCTGGGAAATGGGCGGCCCCTGGGACAGCAGGGGAATCGAAGGAAGCTACCGCTTCTTGAATCGCGTCTGGGAACTGCTGTTATTCCCGGTGGAAGGCGAGGTTAAGCCAACCGCGGAAAAAACGGAGACCTTGCAACGGAAATTGCACCAGACGATCAAACGGGCGACTTTGGATCTGAAAGAGTTTGCCTTTAACACCTATATTGCTTCCTTAATGGAGTTTTCGAATCTACTTTCAAAGGTTAAACCGGTGTTGTGGGGGACCGAAGCTTGGCAAGAAGCGGCCAAAACCTTCACACTGCTCTTGGCTCCAGCCGCCCCCCATCTGGCGGAAGAGCTTTGGTCCCGTTTGGGCGGAGAAGATTCGGTACACGATCAACCTTGGCCCCAGTGGGATGAAGCCCTGGTTGTTGAACAACAAGTAGAGATTGTCGTTCAGATTAACGGCAAGATTAAAGAGCGTTTAGTCATCGCAGTTAACGCCGCAGAAGAAGAGGTGAAAGAACAAGCCTTAGCCCTGGCGGGAATCCAGGCGGCGCTGGAGGGAAAAACGCCGCGGAAGACCATTTACGTTCCGGGTCGCCTCTTCAACATCGTGGTATGAACGCAGAGAGCATAGGCGATAACGCCTATGCTCTTTCCAAACTCCCTTGTTTTTTCTTCGTATAAAGGCCGATCTTAACGGGGAATTTATCAGTAAATACACCTTATAGCTGCGGTTTTAATTGGAGGAAGATATGATGCCACCCCGTTATCGAAGACCTTTTGCTCTTGGCTGCGCTCTGCTTTTTGGAATCTGTCTCCTGCTTATTCTACCCCAAGCGATCAAAGTCCAACTTTTCCCCAGTAAGTTAAGGATTGTCCCTGGACAGAACTTCCAGTTGTCCCTAAAAAAACCCTTCAGTATCTATTTGGAAGCCGATCGCCTTGACGGAATAATCGGTGCTAATGGCCACACCGAACTGAATAAAGGACAAAGTGGAAGTTGCTCACAAGTGATGGTCCGCTCAGAACGCGAAGGGACCGGTACCTTGGAAATTCGCTTGTTCGGATTTCCGATCCGCCGGGTTAATCTGGTCGTGGAAAAAATGCCGGAGGTTATCCCGGGCGGACATGCCATCGGTGTCTTAGTGGCCAAAGAAGGCGTAATCGTCACCGGACACCTTCCCGTCCGCGATGACAGAGGGCAGGAGTTTTATCCGGCCGAGGAGGCCGGGGTGAAAGTCGGGGATTTACTGGTTGCCATTAACGGACAGGTTATTCACCGCATCCATGAAGTGGAACCCATCATTCAGCAGGAAGCGGCGAAAGGTACACCGTTAAGATTGACGATTCTCCGCGCCGGACAGACTCTCCAGCTTGCGATTCAGCCGGTAAAACGGACTAGCCGACAGGACGGAACTACCCGTTATTACCTGGGGCTCTACGTCGAAGATCCAGCGGCCGGAGTTGGAACTTTAACCTACTATAACCCGAAGACAAATTTTTACGGTGCTTTAGGCCATAAAATTGTTGGGCTTAGTAATCAAGAGCTACCTCTAGCCCAAGGGAAGATCGTGGCGGCCCGCATTACCGGGATTAACCAGGGTAACCGCGGTGAACCCGGAGAGAAGATTGGCGTTTTTTCTGGCCATAGTGACATCATTGGGGATATTTACGGGAATACCCCGATTGGCATTTTCGGCTCCCTCCAACATGGGCTGGCCAATCCATGGTATCCCCAGCCGATTCCCGTTTCCACCATCTCGCAGGTGCAGCCCGGTCCCGCGGAAATGCTGACCGTTGTTATGGGGAACGAAATCCGCCGCTATTCCATTGAAATCCAAAAAGTCTACCATCAAACTAGCCTCCGCGACAAAGGCATGGTCATCAAGGTGACCGATCCGGAATTGCTGAGTCGAACCGGCGGGATCATTCAGGGGATGAGCGGTAGTCCAATCATCCAAAACGGTAAACTGGTTGGTGCCATTACCCACGTCTTTGTAAACGATCCAACCCGTGGATATGCGGTCTTTGCTGAATGGATGCTGCAAATGGAAGAAAACCTAGCTGGCAAATTCACGACAAATTATGATTTAGCATCTTAAAACAAACGTTTTTGGAGGAATATCTTTTTATTTAACGAATTTTATGATAAAAGAGTTACGAACGGAGGCGGACTTATTGAGCTCATCAGGGAAGATAAAAATAGGCATAGCCGAAGATAATCTGGAGTTTTGCCAAGTTTTACGAGATTATCTTGAATCCTATCCCGATCTCGCCGTAACTGCCGTTGCCAACGATGGATTAGAAGCCCTAGAAATCTTAAGAACCAGTCCACTGGATCTTTTACTCTTAGATATGATTATGCCAAAATTAGACGGGATTGCCGTGCTTGAACGGATCAAAACGATGAAGAATAAACCGAAGATTATTATTCTTTCCGCATTTGGCCATGAGGAGATCACCCGCAAAGCAGTGGAGTTGGGTGCCGACTATTTTATTGTTAAACCTTTTGATCTGCAGATCCTTGTCCAGCGGATCCGGGAGGTCTGTGGTGCCCAACCCCAATCCGAATATAACTATTTTTCACCCTTAGCAAGGCAGGAAGCCCAGACGGAGCGCGAAGTAACCGACATTTTACAAAAACTAAAGATTCCACCCCACTTTAAAGGCTACACCTATTTACGGAAGGCAATCTTGCTCTGTGTGAAAGAACCAGGACTGATCAATGAAGTAACCAAAAAACTATACCCGCGGATTGCCGAAGAATATAACTCCACCCCAAACCGGGTAGAACGTTCGATGCGCTTTGCCATCGAAACGGCCTGGAGTAAAGGGGAGATCGAATATCTCCATGAATTGATGGGGCATGTTGTTGACGAAAAAAAAGGAAAACCAACCAATGTTAGTTTTATCGCGAAAATATCCGACAAAATTCGTCTAAATCACAAATTGCGAGGCTAAAGAGAAATTGGAGATTCGGGGTACAGCACGAAAAAACAGTAAAACGAAGGACTTGGTGAAGAAACTTAAACCCGGTGAGATTGCCATCATCAACCATCCCGATCTGGACCAGGTTGCTGCCGAATCTCTGATTAAAAGCCAGGTCAGGCTGGTCATCAACGCCAGTCCTTCAATCACCGGACGGTACCCCAATTTGGGGCCGATGCTGCTGAGTAAAGCAGGAGTTCCGATCCTGGACGCGGTGGGCTTCGATTGTTTTAACGCCCTCCCCGAATGTGCCGAAGTTGAAATTAAAGAAGGCAGAATTTACTGGCAGGAGCAATTGTTGGGGGAGGGAGTCATCCTTAATCCGGAACGGATCGAAGCGGCAACCGAAGCGGCAAAAAAGAACCTGAACCACGAATTAGATAAATTTATCCAAAACACACTGGAATATGCTTTAGTGGAAAAGGATCTGGTCCTCGGGGGGCTGAAACTACCTTCGCTCCGGACTAACTTACATAAGAGACAGGTTTTGGTTGTGGTCCGGGGCCAAAACTACCGGGAAGATTTAAAGATCATTTTATCCTATATCCGTGAGGTAAAACCGGTTTTAATCGGAGTTGACGGTGGTGCCGACGCTTTAATCGAATTTGGCCTTAAGCCCCACTTGATCATTGGCGATATGGATAGTGTTTCCGACCAAGCTTTACGCTCTGGGGCCGAGCTCGTGGTTCACGCCTATCCCGACGGCAGGGCCCCCGGCTTAAAGCGCATCCGCCAACTGAACTTGGCGGCGGTCACTTTCCCGGCACCTGGTACCAGTGAGGATTTGGCGTTGATTTTAGCCTATGAAAAAGGGGCCGACCTGATTGTCGCGGTGGGAACCCACTCCAACATGATTGATTTTCTGGAAAAAGGCCGCCCCGGTATGGCCAGTACATTTTTGGTCAGACTAAAGGTAGGTTCGATTCTCGTTGACGCCAGAGGCGTCAGTAAACTATACCATAGCAGGATAAAAAGCGGGCAGATCTTCGTGATCTGCTTGGCTGCTTTTATCCCCTTTGTTCTGGTTTTATCCTTAAATAAGTATTTTTGGGATTGGCTGCGTCTCCTCTGGCTTAAACTACGTTTTCTACTGAAGATATAGGAGCGGTGACCATGCCACTGGACTTTCGGTATTATATTTCCTCCTTAGCTGCGATCTTCCTCGCCTTGGGCATCGGGATTGTTATTGGTGGCGCTTTGATGAACAACGACGAAATGGGGAGAAGACAGGAGCAACTGATTATCAATTTGGAACGGGAATTTGACCAACTAAGGACCGAAAAAAAGGCCTTACAGACCGGATTGGCCGACCGTGAGGTCGAGCTGGAGGTCCTCCGGCAGTTTAACCGGGAGGTTCTACCCCTAATGGTCAACGGACTCCTTACTGACCGCTCGATTGGGATCGTTAAAACGAATCATACCGTACCAGCCACTTTGCAGCAGGATCTCGTTAACGTCTTGAAGCTAGCGGGCGCCCAAATCCGGCGAAACATTGATTTTAGCCCATGGCCTCCTTCGTCCACTGCGCAACAGGCGCTGGCGGCGCATTTCGGTTTTGCCGGTGAAGAATTCTGGTTTGACCAGGTCTTAAGCGCGTTCACTTCGGAGGTAGTTTCGGGTCAGGAAAGCGTCGTCTTGTCTTCGCTGCAAGCGCACAATTTGATCCGGATTAACCAGTTGGCGGCTGGTCCCCTTGATACCCTTATTTTGCTCGGTGGTACCTATGAGGATAAGGTCGATTTGGCCGAACAGATCGATCTCATCCTCGCCAAAGAAGCAAAAGGGCAGGGCGTAACCGTTGTTGGCGTTGAACCGCTAACCGCCAAGGGATCTTATATTTCAAGATACAAAAGTGCGGGGCTCTCCACAATTGATAATATTGACACCCTTCCGGGCCAAGTAGCCTTGGTTTTAGCCCTTGCTGCTGGTGAAAAAGGACACTTCGGGGTGAAAGGAACCGCCCGGAGTTTACTACCGAAGACTGCCCTCTCGGGGATAGCCTTCGGCCGGGAAGCAAGGTGAACCCGCAGTGGAATTTACGGCCTCAGTTCTGATCCCCGCTTTCAATGAAGAAGCAAAGATTGCCGAGACAGTACGGGCAACCCAAAAGATCCCGGGGGTAACCCAGATCATTGTGGTCGACGACGGTTCAACCGACCACACGGCCCGTGAAGCGGAAAAAGCAGGCGCCACCGTAATCAGAAGCGAGAAAAACCGGGGTAAAGGTGGTGCATTAAACCTTGGCCTGAAGGCAATAACCGGCGAGTATTTATTGTTATTAGACGCCGATCTAGGCCGGACGGCTCTGGAAGGGAAGAATCTCTTAACGGCGGTGGCGAAAGGGAAAGCCGATTTAGTAATCGGCCGTTTTCCCGACGGACAGAGAAAGAGTGGTTTCGGCTTCGTCCTTTCCTTTGCCCGCAGGGTCATCCGGAGCCTTACCGGTCTAACCCTATCAGCACCGCTCTCCGGACAAAGGGCCTTAAACCAAAAGGCTCTCCAGGCCTTAGGGGGGAATTTCGCGGAGGGATTTGGGGTGGAAGTGGCGATGATTATCGACTTGGCCCGCCAGGGTCTGGTGATCAAGGAGGTCGCGGTGGCAATGACCCACCGGAAAACGAAGCGCAATCTCGTCGGTTTTTTGCACCGTGGACGACAATTTTTCCACATCTGCAAGGTGGTTGGAAAGCGGCTTTTCTAGGATTACCGTTCTGACCTTTCCGGAGAAGATTTTGGCCGGATTGGTGAATTTACAGCTTAGCTCAGGTCAATTCACGATACCCTTAGGTGAAAACAATGCGTTTAATCTTCCTAATGATCCTCGGTTACCTCACCGTAAAAACCTGTCTGCCCTTGCTTGCTCAGCTCTTAAGGAAACAAGGGATGGTGAAGGAAAATTATCGGCAAGAGCCGATCCCGGCCGCTTTAGGTTTGGTGTTTCCTTTAACCCTACCCTTGCTCTTCCTGGTCCAAGTGGGGTATGATTTTTTGGGCTTCTCTTCCGGGTTGAACAGGGGCGAGTTTTTTGCCTTTCTCTTTTTGACCACCGGTTTTGGCCTCCTTGGTTTGGCCGATGACCTTTTAAAAAACGATGAAGAAAAGGGCTTTCGGCAGCATTTCCGTGCGCTGTACGAAGGGGAACTTACTTCCGGCGGTCTGAAAGCCCTTTTTGGTTTTGCCTTCAGTCTTGTTTTCGGGATCGGTGTCCGATTGACCACCACCGGGAGCTGGTGGCTGTTGGTCCCTTCGGTCCTGGTGGCGGCCCTCGCACCAAATATCTTAAACCTCTTTGACCTGCGTCCAGGACGGGCTGTCAAAGTTTTTCTGGCCGCGATGGTCCTTTTGATGGTAAAATCATATTGGTACGAAGGACTTAATCCTACGTTGTTTTTGGCCGCACCAGTGCTCGGCGGAGTAGCTGCCTACTTTCCCAGCGATTTAAAAGGCCGCGCCATGTTGGGAGATACGGGAGCCAATTTCTTAGGGGGCGTCTTTGGCGGCCTTGTCGTTTTGGATGGCGACGCGGTTTTTATCGGTTTAACCCTTGTTCTTTTTATCCTTTTGCAATTGGTGGCGGAGAAGGTTTCTTTTTCGAAACTTATCGAAGCTAATTCTCTTCTCAAGTTTTTAGATGATATGGGGCGGGATTGAATGCGTTTTGGTGTACATGTTTCGATTGGGAAAGGTCTGCCCGCAGCGGTGCAGGCGGCTAAAGATTTAGGTTGTGAAGCTTTTCAGATTTTCAGTGGAAATCCCCGTGGGTGGCAAAAAAAACCCCTGGTTGCGCAAGAGGTGGCGACTTTTCGCCAAAAGGTGCAAGAACACGGTTTAGGACCTGTGGTCGTTCATCTCTCTTATTTACCGAACCCAGCGGCGGAAGACGATGAGCTCTACGAAAAATCGATCAATGCCATTGCTGAAGAGTACGAACGGGCGGTTATGATCGACGCTGACTATTTTGTGGTTCATCCGGGTAAAGCCGGTACGCAAAGTAGGGAGACGGCCCTGGATAAAGTCGTGCGGGGGGTAGAAGAGATTCTCACCAAGGTCCCCGGGCGAACCCGCTTTCTCCTGGAGAACCAGGCGGGGGCTGGAACTGAAGTTGGCGGTAATATTTTGCATCTGGCTGCGATCCTTCAAGCGATTGACCTACCAGACCGTACCGGACTTTGCCTTGATACCTGTCACGCCTTTGCCGCCGGTTATGATCTCCGAACGAAAGCCGGGATTGACCGTTTGTGGGCGGAGGTGGAAGCGACCGTTGGCTTCGGAATGGTGCCGCTTCTACACTTAAATGACACCTTGGGCGAACTTGGCTCCCATTTGGACCGCCATGCCCACATTGGTCAAGGGCGCATCGGCTTGGAAGGATTTGGTCTATTGCTAACCGACCCGCGGGTTTCGGCTTTAACCGGGATTCTGGAGACCCCCAAAACCAAACCGGAGGATGATCTGGAAAATCTAGCGGTGGTCCGCCGTTTGGCAGCAGGAGGTGCAGGATGAAACCGGAATTTGTGCCCCGCTGTGCGCTAGGCCAAAACGGACTTTTCGCCCGCCGGTGGCCTGCCTTCGAATATCGCCCGGCGCAACAAGGGATGTCTACTTTAGTCTGGGACATCTGCCAGCAGGGCGGCTCTGCTTTAATTGAAGCCGGAACCGGTACGGGCAAATCTTTAGCCTACCTCTATCCGGTTTATCTTGCTTTTCAGGAAAACAAAGCCGCCAAAGGTCCGGTGATCATCTCCACCTATACGATCAACCTCCAACAACAACTGATCGAAAAAGAGATCCCCTTTTTAAACAAAACACTGGACTCGCCGATCCAGACCGCCGTTCTTTTCGGACGGGGTAACTATTTATGTTGGCGTAAATTACAATACTATCAACAAAACCCCAGTATGCTTCCGGGCGAGTTAAGGAGCCGGTTTGAACGGGTCTACCGTGCGGCCACAAATGAGATTGGTTGTGTCGAACAGCTGGGTTATACCTTAACTCTTGCTTTGCGAGAGAAAATAACATCGGAGTCAGCCACCTGCTTACGAAAGCATTGTCCTTACCAGCACCGGTGCTTTTGGATGGCGGCGCGCAAAAAGGCCTTTTCCGCCCAGATCGTCATCGTGAACCACCATTTATTCTTCACCGACCTGGCTCTACGGCAACAAGGTGATTTTTCCAGCGACGGCTTAGTCTTGCCCCCTTACCAGCTCGTTATCTTTGATGAAGCGCACCACTTGCCGGAAGTTGCGGCAGAGCATATGGGCGCCCGCCTGGATCAAAAAGAGATTAACCATTTTTGCCACCGTTTACTTCACCGGGAGGGGAAATGGGGGCGCGGCTGGCTTCCTGCTTTACGGCAAAGGCTCACCGGAAAGATTCTGGATTTAGCCTTGCTGCAAAGGTTGATCGGGGTCTTAGAACATCAGTTGGTTCCCGGTTTAATCAATCTCCAAAACTATTTTGACGCTTTTTTCCCGAGCTTGGGGCAAGTTGTCGCATTGGCTTCAGACTATTCGCCAGAAGAAGAGAGTAAAAAACGCTTCACAACTAACTTACTGCTGGAGCCGGCTTTGGAAAAACAAGTCAATCGTTTACAGGAGGAGCTTAACAACTGGACTACACAGCTATCCCGTTTTGTCGATGAGTTAGAAGACGAAGAGGAATTCCGTGAGGATTTTTATTTTCTGGCCGAAACGGGTCTTTTCTTTACCAAAGTAGCAGCCCTTTTGCCCCGGATTCTCGATGGCAGTGATGAGCGTTATGTCTCTTGGCTGAAGATCCGCCCCGACCGGGGAGGACAACATGTCCATTCCACCTTGAACCAGGTTCCCCTAAATTTAGGAACGCTCCTTCATCGTCAACTCTTTTCAAAAGTGGAAGGAGCCGTCCTCACCTCCGCCACTTTAACGGTGGAAGGTGACTTCGGTTATATCAAAGAACAACTTGGTCTGGATTTATTACCGGAACATGGCTGCCAAGAAGCCATATATGAGTCTCCATTTGACTTTAGCGCCAATGTTCTGGTCTTAATGGCTCAAGACCTACCCAATCCCGATCATCCCAAGTATCTAGAAAGCGTCACCAAGCTTCTGCCGGCATTAATCCAAGCAACCGGTGGCCGCAGCCTGCTTTTATTTACCAACCGGCGGCAGATGGATGCGGTTTATCGCGAAATCATGCCCACTTTAACCAGCAACGGGTTTCATCTCCTCCGGCAAGGGGAAGAACCGCGCAACCGGTTATTAAGGAAATTCCAGACTACAGATCAAGCAGTATTGATGGGTATGGACAGCTTCTGGGAAGGGGTCGATATCCCCGGTCCACAGTTGTCAAACGTGGTCATCATGCGCTTACCTTTCCGGGTGCCGACCGAACCACTCTTTCAAGCAAAGTGGGAGGCATTAATGAAAGAGGGGAAAGACCCCTTTTTGCATTTAAGCCTACCGGAAGCAGTGATCAAATTTAAACAAGGCTTCGGCCGATTAATCCGTTCCCAAACCGACCGGGGAGTAGTGGTTATCCTCGACCAAAGAATTATGACCAAACGGTACGGTCAAATCTTCCTCGGTTCGATTCCCGGGGGTAAAATAGTGAACGCCCTGAGTGCAGAGATACCAAAGTTGAGCGAAGAGTGGTTGGACTAAGGGAATATATTGGGCAACGAAAATTCGCCAAAGCACACTGGAGCATAAGTGAAGAAGATAGAAACGTTCGTCCGTTTCCAATAATGAAGCGCGAACAGTAATTAGTCAAGGCTAAAGGAAGCTTGCTTCCCTAAGCCTTGACTTTTTTTTGCCGTCCATTTGGGACAGACAGCAGGAGCCAGATGCGGGATTTCGCCCTTTTTGGCAACTAAGCCTCATAGACACGGTGTATTTACCACGTCGTGCATTGTTGAGAATTTGTTGATAATCGTTTTTTATAATTGATTTATAAGCATCTTTGTAAAAAATGAAATGGAGGTATCATTAATATGTTGCGGGGAAAAAAATTATTCGGTTGCATGGTGGTATTAGTTGTAGTGGCATTAATCTTGTCAGGCTGTGGTAAATCGAGCGGGGGAAGCAGTGGAAATGGTGGGAATGGTGGGAATGGTGGAAATGGTGGGAATGGCGGTAAAGGCGGAAGCGGAGGTAGCGTTGTCACTGATTATAGCGCTTTTAAAGGGGTATGGAAGAGTCAGAACCTTACTCCTGCTGTTGAAATCATGGTAGGTGAGCAAATTGAAGGTGATGAGGAATGGTTCTATTTTACCGGAAAGGTAACGTGCGATGTTTTTCAGAAGGGATACCTGGAGATCACTGAAACCGATTATTTTATTTTAGGTGAAAAATGCATTTTGGCACGTATATTCAACTTTGGTGGAAATAGTTTTCTCGTTCGGGCATATGAAGAGGATGAAGATGAATACGGAGAAAAGTTTACGAATGAGATTAAGTTGGACGGTTATTTGAGTGATGCCAATACACTTAAAGCCGCTAGATTGTATGTTAGGGAGAAGGATAAAGATAAAATTGATTTTGATCCGGAAGATGGTACTCAGTTTATAACCTTTAAAAAACAGTAAGGAGTTAAGAAGGGGGGGCTGTCCTCAAGGCTAATCTTGAGGGGGAGCCCCTTCTTGCTCCTGGATCAACCGGACATAGAGCAGTAACTCTTTACGGGAGGAGACGTTCAGCTTGGCGTAGATCCGTTTATTGTGGGTTTTGATCGTATTGATGGAGAGGCACAGGATCTCCGTAATCTCTTTCGCAGTGTAGCCTTTCATGTAAAGGTTGAAGACTGCACGTTCGGCAGGGGAGAGGGTCTTAATGTTTTTGACGAAATTTTGGAACAGGGGGGAAGTTTTGGTTACTTCCTCCGTCTCCAAAGAATAGCTCTCGGACGGATCCCGCGCCGCTAAAAATTCGATCAGATCATCGATCTCTTGAATATTCGTTTTTTCGCAGGTTGATACTTGACCGTCTTTCACCATCTGCAAGGCACCGACTACCGGTGCCATTTGGCGGCGGCTGATCAAGGCAGCAGCCCCCACACTAAAGAGGAACAGCATAACAAGTAAAAGCAGAAAGCGCCGGTTATTTTGCCTTATATTGATCTTCAAATCGCGTTCCGGTATCAGAATCGCCATTATCCATTTGTCAGCAGAAAAGGCGGCATCTTTTGGGTAGATGTTTATTGTTTGGTGAAGCCCCAAGAATTGAGTGCCGTCCGAGGCTGAATAAGTTGATAAACCGTTGCCTAACATTTTGACGGTCAAGGGACCACTGTTTTGTAAGGGGATAGCGCTGTAATTTCCCGCATACATAGCTTTTGACGCGTCCAGGGCATCCCCCTGAACCGGTGCGAACATGGTGAAAGCTCGGGTGTAAGTTGAGCTGGCTGGGGTGTTCTGCAGTTTAAACAACATGGCGCTGACTTCGAATCCGCAGATTCCGACAATAGAACCATCGGAAGTAATGAGCGGTATACACAATAACATAGCTTTTTCGTAATTGCCCACCAAGGCGCTACTGGGGTTCCAGTAATATAAACGCGACAGCGGAAGGTCACTCCCTTTCGCCGCGTTTATGGTGGTGAAAAAGAAGTCACCCGGTTCCACCTGAAATTCCATTTGCCATTGGGGGAGTAGATTAAGGCGTTTCTGCCGGGCAATGGAAGCGGGTCCCCGTAAAAAACGGATCGCCGGGAAAGCGAGGCTAATAACGTTAGGTTCCATGTTTTTTAAAAAAAGTCCAGCGCGAGAACGGTCGGCGGTGACCAGTGCCGGATTAACGGTGGCATCCAGAACGAGAAACACACCGCTGCTTTTGTTCTTTTCCAGTGCGGTAACCAGCAACTCAACGGATTCGCTGAGGAGCGGTTCTAGAAGGTGGGGGTGATTTTTAAGCTGTGATGGGCTTATACCAACTGCTTGTAGTCGACTTTCGATTTGTTCGGTCAACCGCATCGCCAGGGAAACGCCTTCGACGGAGAGGACGCCAAAATCCCGGGCCACATCCCCGGCGATATGTTTGAGTTCGTTTCGTAAAAAGAGATGACACTCCTTAAATCCTACAGAAAAAGCCCCGGTGGAGAAGAGGATCAATAATAACCCTAACATCACGGCCGCTAAAAAGAGGATGAAAAAGGTAAAGGAGTGTCGTTGCAGAGAATGCCCATTTTTTCTAAGGAAGAGAGTTGATTTCAAGATCATTTCCACACCTTCCACCGAATTCTTCACCGATTGACAAAGTCCTGATAAAGCGCTTCACTCAACACGGATAAAGCATTATGCTCTTTGAGAAACCGCTTCCTTCCTTCTAACATTATATGTTTTACCATTATCTCATATTCTTTGCTTAAACTGTCGAAATGCTCGCAGTTTGGTGGGACCAGGAAGGTGTATTCCCCATACATATGAGCGGCAGCCTCCAACAGCTTCTTCAGATTCTGGGTTTTTGCCGTTGTGATCTCGCGTTTTATATTGTTTTCAAAAGCTTCTTTCGTGACTGGGAGATAACCTGTCGAAGAGACAAAACGCATATTCTGCTCCGGTTGGGTGAACCACTTTAAAAACAACACGGCGGCATGTTCCTTTTTGGGCGAAGAGCGTTTGACACACATCCCGCCACCGCGCTGTAAAGCCATTTTTGTCCCGCCCTTAAAGGTGGGGTAGGGTAAAACCGTATAAGTAACTTTTTCACTAGTATTATCGGGATAAGTAATGCTGTCGCCATAAAAAAGGATTCCTGCGGTTGATCCGATTGAGCAGACGATCTCCCCGGTCCTAGATAAATCGGAAGAATAACCATCAGTGACCGCATAACCACCGGCGAGGGCGGGCAGAACACTAAAATTCCAGATCGGCTTAAAAATCTCGGAAGTGATATTCAGATGATCCGGATGGATAAAATCGCCACCTAATTGGGCCATGCCGACCTGAGCAATATTAAACCAGGAATCGGCGGTGAAGAAGCTCTTGCCGTCATTGCTCTTGTGGGGCGTTAGTGAATCTGTCCATTGATAATATTTGACCGCAGCTTCGGCAATCCCCTCAAAAGTGGCGAGACTCTCCAGCTCTACACCGGTTGCTGCCGAAAAACGATCGAATAGTGTCTGATTAACAAATAAGACCTCGGTCGATTTAGCAATGGGGAAAACATAAAGCCGATCGTCGGCGAGTCTACCTTCCTCGATAAATTGGGGCAGATAAGCGTCCAGTTCTTTAGTGGTGAACTTTTCGTCTAACGGTGCGAGCAGCCCCTCTCTCCATAAGATATGTGCAGTTTTCGGGTAAGCGGTTACAAGATCCGGCATCTCCGGCGCGCCGGGATCGCCAGCGGCAATCATCAGTAGTTTCTCTTGAATGTCTTTGGAAGCGGAGATGGAGGTCACACTGATGATAACGCCTTTCTTCCGCCCGATCGTGCTGTTAAACTCGTCAACCAGCTCATCCATGACACTTTGCATCTGGCCGCCATAGTTGTGCCACATGGTAATCGTCACCGGATTTTTTGGATCTAGCTTTTCGCGATTACACCCAAAGAATAAGAAAACGGACAGAATACCGCAAATTATTAGAGTATTCCTTTTCTTCACGCTGAACCGCCTCCATTTATTAACATCCCAAGTATTTACTGGGTGTCCCTAATCCAATTACAACTTACTTCCCAACTGTTTTCTTCAACCACCTCGCCAGGGGCTTAATATCCTTTTGTGCGTGGTGGTAGTTGGTATGAGTGCCTTTAAAGAAAATCACCCCAAAAATCACCCCGGTTTTGTTGTTTTAATCACCCTTGGGGTGATTCTTTTTTATGAATAAGATTGTATAGTGAAGGCGGAAGGCACCAAAGAAATATTATCTGTGTAAAGAAAGAGTAAAATCCCTTGCTTTAATTCTACCAATAAAAGCCTTTAAGTCAATGACTAAGGTGCATGATTTCTTAAATTAAAAAGGAGGAGAAGAGAGCAATGGGTTTAGTAAACAGAGTGGATGTGGAAACGCCAGAAAAAGATGTCTGTCTCTTTCGAATACGAATGTTTGGGCCGATCCGGGTCTTCTTTGGCGGACAGGAGATTAATGTTGCCTGGTGGCGAACGGTTAAATCGCGTCACCTTTTGGCGTACCTTGCCCATCAGGATAAGCCGGTCTGTACAGATCAAATCATGGAAGATTTATGGCCGGATGTTGAGCCCGATAAAGCCTTAGCTTTGTTTCACACCACCCTTTATTACTTGCGTCGGCTATTACACCAGTTTACGAAGGAAGAGATGATCCTACGTGGTTCCAAACGTTACCAGCTCCGGCCGGGAACGATCTTAAGCGATCGTATTGAATTTGAAGAAACTGTCCATTTAGCTTTGGAAAAAGAGATGACCGCCGTTTTGGCGGAGCAGTTGGAAGCCGCAGTAGCGTTATACCGGGGTGACTACCTTGAGGATCTAGATTATCCCTGGATCATACCGATTCAAGAAGAATTGAGGAGTTTAAACCTGGAAGCAAGACAGAAGTTGGCCGTCTATTATCTACAGAACAAAATGCCGACAAAAGCTTTGTTGCATTTGCAGCAATTAATGGCGCTAAACCCATACTCGGAATCAATTTTAAAACTATTATTAACCGCTTATGCTGAAAGGGGCGATCAAGCAGCGGTTATAAAACATTATACGCTGTTTGTGCGAAATCTGGCGGAAGATTTGGGTTTGCAACCGTCCCCGGCGATGGAGAAGTTTTTTGCGAACATATTAAGATAACAGTAAAAGCCGCTTTTTTAGCGGCTTTTACTGTTTGAAGGGGGATTAGTTCCGGTCTCCTCCTTATGCTTATTTTTGTACTACTACATCCCCAACCGCTGTTGTTAGATGGTTGTTTAATTTCTTCGTGACTGTGCAGGTCGCGGATTTATCTTTGACTTCGGTTACCTTGATCTCAGCTACCGCTTCAGACACTTCATCAATAACTTCATCGGTAATTGGGTCTTTTACAACCTCAAGTACCCGGCTGACCACAAAAACCATCTCTGGTTTGACCCCCGCGGTTGAACCAATATTAATAATGACGCGATCACCGGAAGCATAAGCAACGACCCCTTTTAGTTTCGCCGTTTGGGACGAGCGCCGACCACTGCTATAAGCCTGATTGGCTAACTGTTGCGCCGCGGAAGCCACCGCCTCACGGGTCGCGATCCCTAAATTAGTGGCACGAAATTCATCACTGCCGAAGGCGATCGCTTCCCATTCTACAGCCACTGAAAGGTTGGTACTGCGTTTATCACCTCTGCCGGTGACACTGGCAATAATCTCTGCAGTAGTGGAGTCGACCAGTCGGGCATCGATCGCCACAATCGCATTGGTACTCTTGACGCCCAAACCAATCCCCTTTTTTAAACTCAAACCACTTACTTCGGTCGATTTTAGACTGAATTCGGTGACTCTACCCATCACCAGGAAGTCAACGCCTAAAATTTTACCAATGCTGGCGGCTGTGGCGGCATCAACCCTTCCAGTTTGGCCAAAGTCTTGTTCAGCAAGGACCTGATCAATCTGCTCCCGTTCGATTAACCTAAACCGGTTGGTCTTTAAAAATTCGGTGACGAATTCGTCGGCAATCCCCTTGCCGACATCCCAATGGCCCTCATCCCACCAGCGATCTTGGACCGAACCATCGTCAAAGGGGAGGACAGCAATTTTATAAAGTTCCTCGGCACCCACGTTTTGTAGAGGCAAAGCAGCGAAAATGAATAACAACAACCATAAGAAAAATCGACGTTTCATTCAAGCACCTCCAAGTATTATTCGATCCGGTATTATTCAGTAGTAAGCCCGATTAAGATGTCGCACTGGGATTCTTGAGGATTAATTGTGATAACGCCAGACCGCTTGTCTTTTTGAAAATTGATCAACTTCATCTCGCCAAGGTCTTGCGGAGTAACATTCCAGCCTTGATCCGTCAGATTTTTTAGGTAATAATCATAAATCTTGGCGGCGGAATCATTAGAAGTCAGGATCGTGGTCGAGCCCGATAATTCATCGTCTTTACCGCCGATAAAACCATCCACTTCCGCGCGGGGATAAATAGGAATATCTTTCGGAAAGTTTTCCGGAAGGCCAGAACCGAAACTCAGACCCCCTATCTTAAAGCGATCACCCTTTCGATCAATCTCAACCTTTTGCCCGGTGATGCCGCTGAGGATCTTCGATGTAAAGCGGGTGCTTCGAGCTGAAGAAGAATTTTTACCTATTCCCAACATCATCCAAACGACACCAATAACTACTAATGCCGCTAAAGCAATCCCCCCCTTGAACAGGATTTGTTTTTCCGGTCTAAAGGAGGGTGGTTCTTCTCCGGCCAGCTGTTGATAGATGAGGGTCATCCCGATCAGTCCCAAAGGAATGGTCAGAAGAACACCGACGCCGAGGATGATGGAGCCAATTCCACTGACAAGCAGCATGACCAGACTATAAAGCCAAAGCTGTTTCCATTCACGGACGAAAAAGGCGATACTATGTTTAAGGGCCGGGAGCGGCTGTCTTTTTTGTTCAACGATAAAACCGACGGTTAGAAAATACAGAAGAAATAAAACTGGACTAACAAGGAGTTTGGATATCCAGCCGATTAGCGGAATGTTTCCGATAATATAAAACACGAGGCTAGCGCCCCATAATAGAAAGGTCACTACTGCTGTAGGGAGAAACTGATCAAAGTGGGCAAAGATCTCAGTTAATTCTCCTTTTTCCCCACGGATCAGTTTTATTCCAAGCACCATAAAGCCGCCGATCATTGGGCCGGCGAGAATACCTAGGGAAACAAAGGAAATTAATCCAGTGATCGAAGAAGCCAGTACCAGCAGGATGAAGTTCTGTAGGTAGATGTTGAAAATTTGTTGAATGTTCTTCCTAACATCCATGTGCACTCCTCCTCTTATCGCTTTTTGTGCGCTACGAAACCTCTTACACACCTCCTTAGGGTGGGCAGTTTTGTTTAGGAATGATAGGTTATGGTTTACTCGTCATTATTGGCTATTTGCCCAGTCAGGAACCGATAAATTTTATCCATTATAGCTCAGTGGTTCTAAACAAATTCTAAACAGATTGGTTCACGCGGTGGATTGAGTTAATGGTTTACGCCGTTTTTGCCATGTTATATCTATTTCGCTGTAATAATATATCTCGCCCAAAAAGCAGTGGGAAAAATAGCTTTGAACATAAATGGTGGAGCATTTTACCAATGAACATACCCAATAATTTTGAAAGAAAGACAAGTAGAGTCAAGTAGAGTAGAGAAGGGGGTAAAAAATTTT
>DUQQ01000029.1 GCA_012837705.1 Hydrogenispora sp. | reverse complement strand
TTAAAATGCTGCGTTAAAATGCTGGTAATTCAGGTGATTTTAAAGAAAGCAGTTAAATAAGTATTGCATAAGGATGTAACACCGTTTCGCTGGGATCATTCAGTGCAAAAAGGTGTTAAGGTTATATCCTGTGAACAAGGAGGAAGTCAAATGATAGGAAGTCAAGGGCAGATTCTCTTGGCGATGGGCTCGTACATGGCGGTGGTGATCGGGATTGGACTTTATTACGCCAAACGGGCCAGCGCCAGTAGCGACTATTTTTTGATTGGTGGAAGACAGTTAGGGCCTTGGGTCACGGCGATGGCGGCGGAGGCTTCCGATATGAGCGGCTGGTTGCTCATGGGGTTACCGGGAGTGGCCTACTGGTTTGGCTTAAGTGATGCCGTTTGGACGGCGATCGGATTGCTGATCGGGACCTATTTAAACTGGTTGTTTGTGGCCAAACGGCTCCGTGGTTATTCCTACATCGCCGGGGATGCCATTACGATCCCGGATTTTTTCAGCAATCGGTTTAAGGAAGAGAAAAAGGTCTTAATGACTAT
Source organism: Hydrogenispora sp. (assembly GCA_012837705.1). Classification (GTDB taxonomy): domain Bacteria; phylum Bacillota; class UBA4882; order UBA10575; family UBA10575; genus Capillibacterium. The sequence continues at coordinate 21,077 of DUQQ01000029.1, read as the reverse complement.
AGCTTCCCTGTTTATTCTGGTCTTTTTTACGGTTTACGCTTCCAGTTGCTTTGTGACGGTGGGGAAACTGTTTGCTTCTTTATTCAATGCCAACTACGTCTCGATGATGGTGCTCGGGGCATTGTTCGTAGTTTTTTATACGTTTATCGGTGGCTTCCTCGCGGAGAGTGCTTCCGACTTTATGCAGGGGGTTGTGATGATCATTTCCCTGAGTGCCGTTGTTGTGACCGGAATCTCGATGGCGGGTGGTCTTTCGGCGGTGGTGGCCAATGCCCGGCAAATACCGGGGTTTTTTGAGTTTTTCGGGATTGCCCAGCCGGTCGTGGTTGATGGGGTACAACAAGTGGGCGCCAACGGCCAGCCTTTATTCGGGGCGGCGGCCCGTTATGGTTTTCTAACCGTCATTTCGACACTCTCCTGGGGATTGGGTTACTTTGGCATGCCCCAAGTGCTGTTAAAGTTTATGGCGATTGAGAAAACCTCCCAGTTGACCCTCTCCCGCCGAATCGCCACGATTTGGTGCGCCATCTCGCTGGCGGCCGCCGTTGGGATTGGGATCATTGGGCGGCTGATCTACCCGGCGGTCTTTTTGACGCAAAGCGCGGCGGAGAACATCTTTGTCCTGATGTCCGCTGAATTCTTCCTCCCCGTATTGGCCGGGTTTGTGATGGCGGGGATCTTGGCGGCGACGATCAGCTCTTCCGATTCCTATTTACTGATCGCGGCCTCGGCTTTCTCGAAAAATCTGTACCAGGGGATCATGCGCAAGGAAGCCTCCGACCGTACGGTGCTGATTGTCACCAGGATCACCCTCTTGGTGATTGCGGCCTTTGCGATGCTGATTGCCCTCGACGAAAATAGTGTGATCTTTACGATCGTCTCCTTTGCCTGGGCGGGCTTCGGGGCGACCTTCGGCCCGATTATGCTTTTCTCTCTGTTTTGGAAACGGGTTAACCGGGCAGGAGCGATTGCGGGGATGTTAACCGGCGGTATCATGGTTTTCTTTTGGAAGCTGGCGCTGAAGCCGTTGGGTGGGATCTTTGCGATTTATGAATTGTTGCCTGCTTTTCTCCTGTCTGGCGTCGCGATTGTGATCGTCTCCCTATTAACGGAGGAACCGTCGCCGGAGGTCCAGGCGGAGTTTGAAAAAGCACGGGCGTACGTTTCGTAAAAAGCCTGTACCAGTACGGTTGTGCTACCGATCGACCGTGATACCGTTTTGTTCTGTAACGAACAGTTAAAAAATTCAGCTTTGAACTTGACTACCAACTGCTGCTTTTATATACTGCAGGTGGAGTGAAGATTTGCGATCGGGTGATCGTCCGCTTCACATCTCGACAATGAAATATGTTTCCCAATATAATCTAGGCAATATGGGTCTAAAGTTTCTACCGAGCAACCGTAAATTGTTCGACTATTGGGAGTGTATGCCCACTCTCGCCTGCTTTTTCCCCTGCTTTGGGGCTGAAGCGGCGTAGTATTGGGGTATGTTCTCTATTGAATTTACGGCGATTGGTGCAAACCAATTGCCTTTTTTAATTTAAATGCTTGTTGGTGAAACTAGGGAAGGGCATTTCCACATTGCTTTCCAGAGCGGGTCGCTCTTCAGATATGAGAAAGAAAAACAAACGGAGGGATTTTTCGAAAATGGACAAGTTCTTTAAGTTAAAAGAGAACGGAACCAACGTCTCCACTGAGATTGTTGCCGGTTTCACAACCTTCTTTGCCATGTCCTATATTATTTTTGTGAACCCCGCAATGCTCAGTCTTACCGGGATCCCCTGGGGTGCCGTCTTTCTGGCCACCATTATTGCTTCGGTGATCGGAACTTTAGTGATGGGTCTCTTCGCCAATGTGCCCTACGCGCAAGCACCCGGGATGGGCTTGAACGCCTTTTTCACTTACACCGTCGTCTTTGCCATGGGCTTTAGTTGGCAGCAAGCCTTAGCAATGGTCTTTATCTGCGGAGTTATTAATATCTTGATTACCGTCACCCGGCTGCGGAAAGCGATCATCAAATCGATACCGTTGAGCCTGCAGAATGCGATCGGCGGCGGGATTGGGATCTTCATTGCCTATATTGGGGTGAAGAGTGCCGGTTTGATTAATTTTACCTCCGACCCTGGGACCTATGCCCTCTTAGAGAGCGGTACGGTTATTGCTGATGCCAGCGCGGTTCCGGCTTTAGTGGCCTTGAATAATCCCGCTGTATTGCTGGCGATCATCGGTCTGATCTTAACCATTGTACTTTTGGTGCTTAATGTTAAGGGTGCGATTTTACTGGGGATTTTTGGGACAACCCTGATCGGGATTCCCATGGGTGTGGTTGACATTTCCAATATCGGAGCGACCACCGGTGTGGGCGAGGCTTTTCGCGAATTAGGGACGGTCTTTGGGGCTGCTTTTGGGCCCAAGGGCATGCTCTCTTTATTTAGTGACCCGGCGAAGATTCCTCTCGTTCTGATGACGATCTTTGCCTTTAGCTTGTCGGACACGTTTGATACGATTGGCACCTTTATCGGGACCGGCCGCCGGAGTGGGATCTTCAGTGCCGAGGATGAAGAGATGATGCACTCCAGTTCTGGTTTTAAATCCAAAATGGACCGGGCTTTATTTGCCGATGCGATTGCCACCTCGATTGGTGCGATCTTCGGGACCTCCAACACCACCACCTACGTGGAGAGTGCGGCCGGGATCGGTACGGGTGGACGTACCGGGTTAACCAGCGTCGTCACCGCGCTTCTCTTTATTGCCAGCATTTTCTTGGCACCGGTCGCCGGGATTGTGCCTGCAGCGGCGACGGCTCCGGCGTTGATTGTGGTTGGGATTATGATGCTCTCTTCCTTTAAAGAGATTAAATGGGGTGAGTTGGAAGAGGCGATTCCCGCTTTCTTTGCCGGTATTTTTATGGCGTTCTGCTACAGCATCTCTTACGGGATCGCGACCGGCTTCATCTTCTACCTGCTGGTAAAGGTGTGCAAACGGGAGTTTAAAGAGGTTCATCCGATCTTACTGGTCTCCACGTTGCTCTTTATTCTGAACTTCATCATCCTGGCGAAAATCTGACGGCTTTAATCTAAATTAAAAATGATTGGGAAAAACCCTGGAACCTTTTGGTTCCGGGGTTTTTTGTGCACGTCTTTTGTTATGTGGCTTGGTACGGGATAAACGGACTTCCTTTTACCCATACTGCTAGGAGAGGCCTTTACTTTTGAATTGACCGGAGGGAAAAAAGTGAAGATTCTTTTGGTTTATCCCCAATTCCCCGCGACCTTTTGGAGTTTTAAGCATGCGTTGAGGTTTATCAACAAGAAGGCGGCCCATCCGCCTTTAGGGCTCTTGACCGTGGCGGGCTTATTACCGCGGGACTGGGAGCTGAAGTTGGTGGATGAGAATGTGACCGTCCTTACTGAGGCGGATTTGGCCTGGGCCGACTATGTTTTCATCAGTGCCATGGCCGTGCAGCAGGAGAGTGTCCGGCGGATCATTGCCTGGTGCCAGCGGTTGGCGAAAAAGACGGTGGCCGGCGGGCCCCTCTTTACCATGAGTTGGGAGGAATACCCTGAGGTTGACCACTTGGTTTTGGGGGAAGCGGAGGTCACGCTACCCCGTTTCCTCGCTGACCTGGCGGCGGGAAGGCCACAGCATCTGTATAAGGCTGAACCGGGCGAGTGGGCGGATCTAATGACTACCCCACTGCCCCGCTGGGACCTGTTGGACATGGGCAAATATAACGCGATGAGCCTGCAGTATTCCCGGGGATGCCCGTTTAGCTGCGATTTCTGCGATATTTCTTTGCTTTATGGTGAAAGACAGCGGACCAAGGAGAAGGAACAGATCTTAGCCGAGCTGGAAAACCTGTATCAGCAGGGATGGCGGGGTGGGGTTTTTATGGTCGATGACAATTTTATCGGTAATAAGAAAGCCCTGAAGGAAGCGATCCTGCCGGCAATGGCCCAGTGGCTGAAGGAACGGGGATATCCCTTTACCTTTAATACCCAGGCTTCGATTAACCTGGCTGATGATGATGAACTGCTACAAGCCATGGTTAAAGTGGGGTTTGAGTCGGTTTTTATTGGGATCGAGACCCCCCATGAAGGCAGCTTAACCGAGTGTAATAAACACCAGAATAAAAACCGGGATCTCTTAGCGGCGGTCAAGAAAATCCAGAGTGCTGGGTTGCAAGTCCAAGGCGGGTTTATCCTCGGCTTTGACGAGGACCCACCCAGTATTTTCGAACGACAAATCCGCTTCATCCAACAAAGTGGAATTGTCACGGCCATGGTCGGGCTCTTGAATGTGTTGAAGGGGACTAAGCTGTACCAACGGATGGAAGCGGAGGGGCGCCTTCTGGGCGAAAGTGTGGGCAACAATACCGATCTGCAACTGAACTTTCAGCCGAAAATGCCCCGGGAAAAGCTTTTGGCCGGTTATAAACGGGTTACGACCATCCTTTATTCGCCCAAGTATTTTTACCAGCGGGTGATTGCTTTTCTCAAGGCGTATAACCCGCCCCGGGGGCGGAAGGTGCATCTCCGCCTTTATCATCTGAGCGCCTTCGTGAAAGCCCTTTTCTGGTTGGGGATTTGGGACCGCGAACGCCGCTACTTCTGGCGTTTGCTCGGTTGGTCGCTGCTGAAAAAGCCACGGGTCTTCCCTTTGGCGGTGACCTGTACGATCTATGGTTACCATTTCCGCCAGTACTTTCTGGAGGGGAGCGAACCGGTGCCGGTAACACTGGCGGAGCCGGACACTTCGCCGGTTTAAGCCTTCCTGCGCTGGCCCAGTTTTCGCCGGAAGGAACTATGTAAGAAGGAGACGCGTACATTGAAGGGTTCGCCGCGGGCGAACCTTTCTCGATCTTACTCAAAAGGAATTGGAGCAAGAAACGCGAATAACAACTGGGATTAACTAAAAAAGGAAAAAGAGCTTTGGTTGTGGCACGGGGGGAACGTACGATGAAAAGATGTTCCTGGTGTGGGCAGGACGAACTTTACTGCCGCTATCATGATGAGGAATGGGGGGTTCCCGTTTACGACGACCGGAAGCACTTTGAGTTTATGGTCCTCGAGTCGGCCCAGGCGGGTTTGAGTTGGTTGACGATCTTACGAAAAAGGGAAGCTTACCGGACGGCTTACGCTGGTTTTGATCCCCAAGTGGTGGCGGATTATGGCGAAGCACAAATCAAAGAACTGCTGGAAAATCCGGGTATTGTGCGTAACGAGCGGAAAATAAGGGCTTCGCTCAATAATGCCCGGCGTTTCCTAGAGGTCCAGGAAGCCTTTGGGAGTTTTAGTGATTATCTCTGGGCGTTCGTTGGGCACCGCCCGGTGGTTAATGCGTGGCAGCAGGAGCGGGAGATTCCAGCCCAAACCGCCCTCTCGGTAGCGATCAGCAAGGATCTGAAGCAGCGTGGTTTTCAATTTCTCGGGCCGATCATTATTTATTCCCATTTACAGGCGACCGGACTCGTCAATGACCATGTTGTGGACTGCTTTCGTTACCAGGAAATTATCGCCCAGGGGGAAAAATAATAAAGGGAGTAAGGAAGGGATGAGAATTGCGTGCGGAAATTATCTCGGTCGGAACGGAATTATTACTGGGTGAGATTGTCGATACAAATGCGGTCTTTCTCTCGCAGGAACTGGCTGCGCTAGGGATTGAACTGTATCACCGGACAACGGTGGGGGACAATGCCCCGCGGTTGAAGCAAGCACTAACAGAGGCGCTTGCCCGGGTGGATTTGGTGATCACCAGCGGTGGTTTGGGGCCGACCAATGACGACTTAACCAAAGAGACGGTTGCGGAGGCGTTGGGTTTATCCTTGGTTTTAGACCGTTCCTCCTTAGAATGGATCGAGGAGTATTTTGCCCGGACGGGGCGGTCCATGACGGAGAACAATTATAAACAGGCTTTGATCCCGGAGGGCGGGGTGGCGCTGCCGAACCCGAAAGGGACGGCTCCCGGGGTGTCCGTCCGGAAGGAAGGAAAATGGGTGGTCTGTTTACCGGGCCCGCCGCGGGAGTTGATCCCGATGTTCCGTGATCATGTCCGCCCGCTCCTCCAGGCGGAAAGCCAAGGGGTGATTCGTTCGCGGGTGCTACGCCTGTGTGGAATGGGCGAGAGTGTGTTGGTGAAGGAGATCGCCGATTTACTGGCCAACCAGACGAACCCAACCCTTGCCCCCCTGGCTTCCGAGGGGGAAGTCCGGTTACGGATCACCGCTGCCGCCGAAACCGTTGCCCAGGCGGAAGTGGCCATCGCCGATCTGGAGAGTAAACTTCGGGCCAGGTTAGGCCGGACGATTTACGGGGTAGACGACGAGACCCTGGAAGCAGTCGTCGTGAGCCTCCTCCAAGAACGCGGTGAGACCCTGGCGGTGGCCGAATCTTGTACCGGCGGGCTACTGGCGAACCGGATTACGGATGTGCCAGGGGCTTCTGCCGTTTTTGACCGGGGGGTCGTAACCTATAGCAACCGGTCCAAAGCGGAACTGCTGGGGATACCGGCGACTGTGTTTGAACGGGTGGGTGCGGTCAGCACCGAAGTGGCGACATTAATGGCCCAGGGCGTACGGGACCGTGCGGGGAGCGATTGGGGGGTTGGCATCACTGGGATCGCTGGGCCCGGTGGCGGTACGGCCGAAAAACCGGTGGGGCTGGTCTACTATGCACTGGTCGGACCCGGAGTCAATCTGGTGCGAGAGGCGCGTTTTACCGGAGACCGGCAACAGATTAAACGCCGTACGACCCAAACGGTTTTGGATCTTCTCCGCCGCACCCTTCTCCCTTAGGGGTAAATGGCAATAAAATCAGAGTCTTAACGGAAAAAAGCTGTCAAAAACCAGTACTTAGTGTTATTATATAGAGAGAATTGCCTTGAGCAATTTTCTTCAATTTGGTCCATCGTTGGGTGATACTATTAATTAAAAGTAAAGATTAGGATATAAATTTAGGATATAGAGCTATATTTTTTGGATGATAATATACTCTATTTTGGACTAATGCTAGGGAGGAAAGAGCATGAAAACAGTGGGCGTACAAGTACGCGGGATCCGGGCGCCGATTCTGAAGGCGGGCGACGATCTGGTCCAATTTGTCATTGATGCGCTATGGCAAGCCATGGAGGCGGAAGGATTTGCCCTCCGTGACCGGGATGTGATTGGGATCACCGAGTCTTTAGTCGCGCGCGCCCAAGGGAACTATGTTTCCGTGGAGGCGGTGACCGCGGAATTAAATAAGAAGTTCGGTACCGACGAGATCGGCGTGGTCTTTCCCCTGCTGAGCCGGAACCGCTTTGCGATGCTCCTCAAGGCAATCGCCAACGGTTTTTCCCGGGTGCACCTTCTGCTCAGCTATCCCGCGGATGAAGTGGGGAATCCCCTGATGGATCTGGACCGCATGGAGGAGGCCGGGATTAACCCGTACACCGATCTCCTCACGGAAGCCGACTATAGGCGGATCTTTGGGGACGAAGTGAAACATCCTTATACCGGCATCGATTATGTTCGTTTCTATAAGGATTTGGGGGTGAACGCTAATATTGAGATCTACCTCTCCAATAACCCCCGGGATATTCTGCGTTATACGAAAAAGGTCCTAACGGCAGATATCCATTCCCGGGCGCGAACGAAAAAGATTCTCCGGGCGGCCGGAGCCGAGCTGGTTTATGGTTTGGATGAAATCTGTACGGAGCCGGGCAACGGCGGCTATAATCCCCAGTACGGTTTGTTAGGCGCCAACATGGCCACTGACGATAAAATAAAGCTGTTTCCGCGGGACGGGCAAGTTTATGTCGATGCAATTCAAAAGACCATTAAGGAACGGACCGGAACAAACGTGGAAGTCCTGATTTATGGTGACGGTGCCTACCGCGATCCAGTCGGCCGCATTTGGGAACTGGCCGACCCGGTAGTAGCGCCGGCCTTTACTCCGGGTTTGGCGGGAGTACCGAATGAAGTGAAGATTAAGTACCTGGCCGATCACCTCATCGAGGACGGTGCGGCGGTGGAAGAAGAGGTAAAAACATTGATCCGCCAAAAACAACCGGACCTGGTGGGGGCCGAAGCTTCCTTAGGGACGACACCACGGCGTCTGACCGATCTTTTGGGTAGCCTTTGCGATCTGACCAGTGGGAGCGGGGATAAGGGAACACCGATCGTGCTGGTCCAGGGTTACTTTGATGACTACACAACCGAATAGGCACGGTATCATTATTCCGGTTTTCAATTTTTAAATATAAAATACATGTAAAATGGGGGAATGAGATGATCAAGGTAGCAATTATTGGGGCAACAGGAATCGTTGGTCAGCAGGCGATTGTTACTTTAACCAATCATCCTTGGTTTCAAATAACCAAACTGGCGGCCTCGGCCCGTTCGGCCGGGAAGACCTACGGAGAGGCCCTCCGGGAAGCCAATGGCGCTTCGCGCTGGTGGTGTCCGGAGGAGTTACCAGCGTCTGTGGCGCAGCTCCCGGTGGAAAATGCGGCTGATTTTGACCCAACGACCGTCGATCTGATCTTTTCCACCCTTGATGCGGGTGTCGCGAAGGAGTTGGAGCCGAAATGGGCTCAGACCACTCCGGTGGTGAGCACCGCCTCGGCGTTCCGTTATGAAGACGATACGCCCATTCTGATCGGTGGGGTGAATATGGATCATGCCGCCTTAATCAAAGTACAACAAGAACGCCGGGGTTGGAAGGGCTTTGTGGTGCCGAAGTCCAACTGCACCATCGCTGGTTTAGTGGTCTCACTCAAGCCGATCCTGGATAATTTTGGGGTCAAACAAGTGATTATGACTTCGCTCCAAGCGATGTCGGGAGCGGGGCGGACCCCTGGTTTGTCGGCAATGGATATGACGGAGAACGTTGTTCCCTATATCCCTGGGGAAGAACCGAAAGTCGAAACCGAGCCCCAGAAGATCCTGGGGACCTTTACGGGAGAAGGAATCACCCATGCCCCCTTTGGCATTACGGCAACCTGTACTCGGGTACCAGTGCTGGATGGGCATCTGGTGGCCGTGTTCGTGCAGACGGAAAAGCCGTGTACTCCGGAAGCGGCTAAGGAGGCAATGGTTAATTTCGGGAAGGACTTCTGCCAGCTGGGGCTCCCCAGTGCCCCGGACCAACTGATTGCGGTGACCGATGATCCGTTCCGGCCACAACCGCGGATGGACCGTGACCGGGGAGATGGGATGACCGTGACCGTTGGCCGCCTGCGGCAGGATCCGGTCCTGGAAAATGGCTTGAAGTATGTTTGTTTATCGCACAACACCAAGCTGGGTGCGGCCAAAGGGGCAATTCAAACGGCCGAATATTTAGTGAAATATTATTTAAAATGGGTGTAAAAGCCGGGCGGCTTGACCGTGGCGTTGAACTACGGTATAATTTTGATAATTTAGATCTACCCTATAAATTAAAATGGCGATGAAGAGGACGTAACCGGGTGCCGTCAGTGGCAGAGAGGAAGGCCCTTGGCTGCAAAGCCTTCCCTGACGGTCGGTGAAGACCACCTCGGAGCAGATGGTGAAATAAGCCACACGGGTGACACCGTTATTTGTCAAGAAGCCGGGTCTTAGACCAAAAAGGGTGGAACCGCGGGCAATTTAACCCGTCCCTTAACAGGGACGGGTTTTTATGATCTTTCGTTTGACCTTGCGGCGGCTGCGCGTTGGCCTGTCTTGGGCCGAAGGAAAGCGAGGTGAGGCGGTGCAGCCAGAAGTTGAGATCTGCGCTGGCGGCGTGGTCATTAAAGACGGTAAAGTAGTGAGTTTACGTAGGAAAAACGGGGTTTGGCTGATGCCCAAGGGGCATGTAGATCCTGGTGAATCGCTGGAAGAAGCGGCGCTCAGGGAAGTACGGGAGGAAACCGGACTGGTGGCCCGGATCGGGGCTCCTCTGGGGGAGACCGCATATAGTTTTACGGAAGCCGGGGTGTTACACCGGAAAAAAGTATACTGGTTCTATATGGAAGCCATTGGCGGGCAGCTCGAGCCGGAAGCAGAGATGTTTACCGCGGTTCGTCTCCTTGCGGCCGATGAATTGGACACCCTAACTTTTCCGGCCGACCGTCAATTGGCGGCGAAGGCCTTTACCCTATACCACAGGCAGAGTAAAAGCAACAGCATAGGGAATTCATTTAAAGTTCATTTAGAGGGGGATTGACATGGTTAAACTTAAACTTCCGGATGGTTCCGAACGTGTACTGGAAGGCGATCTAACGGGAAAAGATTTGCTCGCCACTTTGGAACCGGCGTTAAAGAAAGAGGTCATTTGTCTGTCGATCGACGGTGAGTTGGCAGATTTGGGTGCGCCGCTTCCCGCCGGGACAACGGTGAGTTTGGTGCGACGAACGGATCCGGCGGCCTTAGAGGTCCTACGCCATTCAACGGCCCATATTATGGCCCAAGCGGTCAAGCGCCTTTTTCCTGAGGCGAAACTGGCGATCGGGCCAGCGATCGAAAATGGTTTTTACTACGATTTTGACTTGCCACGGCCGTTGACGCCGGAGGATCTGACCGCGATCGAAGCGGAGATGAAGAAGATTGTGAAGGAAGATTATCCGTTCACCCGGGAAGTGTTGACGAAAGAGGAAGCCCTGGCCCGCTTAAAAGCGGAGGGTGAGGTCTATAAGGTTGAGTTGGTAGAGGAGTTGGAGGATGGAACGATCAGCTTCTACCAACAGGGGGAGTTCAATGATCTCTGCCGGGGACCCCATTTGCCGTCTACCCGCTACGCCAAGGCCTATAAATTGACAAGTATTGCCGGGGCGTACTGGCGGGGCGATTCTTCCCGCCCGATGCTACAGCGGATCTATGGTACCGCCTTTTTCAACCGGGAAGAACTGGAAAGCTACTTTAAGTTCTTGGAAGAGGCCAAGAAGCGCGACCACCGTAAACTGGGCCGGGAATTAGACCTCTTCTCCACCGACGAACAGATTGGGGCTGGGTTAATCCTTTGGCACCCCAAAGGGGGGCGGATCCGGCAGGTGATCGAGGACTTCTGGCGGGATGAGCACGTTAAAAACGGTTATGAGCTTGTTTATACGCCCCACCTCGGCCGCAGTGTGCTCTGGGAAACCAGCGGGCATCTGGGTTTTTACCAGGAGAATATGTATGCGGGGATGGAAGTCGAGGGGCAGGATTACCTTATTAAGCCGATGAACTGCCCGTTCCACATTGCGATCTACCAAAGCCGGAGCCGTTCTTACCGGGAACTGCCGTTCCGTTGGGCTGAACTGGGGACGGTTTACCGTTACGAGCGCAGTGGGGTGCTGCACGGGCTCCTACGGGTCAGAGGCTTTACCCAGGATGACGCCCACATTTTCTGTCGGCCGGACCAGATGCCAGAAGAGATCGACCGGGTGCTTGAATTTTGCTTAAAGATGCTGAAAGCCTTTGGTTTTAAAGAGTTCAAACTCTACCTGGCGACCAGGCCGGAGAAGTCGGTCGGGACGGAAGAACGTTGGGCAGCGGCGACGGAGGCCCTACGGGCCGCCATTGAAAAGACCGGGCTTCCCTATGAGGTGGACGAGGGAGGCGGGGCTTTTTACGGACCGAAGATCGATCTGAAGATAAAGGATGCTTTGGGCCGGGAATGGCAGTGCTCCACCATTCAGTTTGACTTTAACGAACCGGAACGGTTTGACTTAACCTATAAAGGACCAGATGGCCACGATCACCAGCCCTACATGATCCACCGGGCCTTGCTCGGCTCATTGGAGCGCTTTTTCGGGATTTTGATCGAAAACTACGAAGGAGCCTTTCCCTTGTGGCTGGCACCGGTTCAGGCCATCGTCCTGCCGGTCCTCCCGGAGAATCTGGAGTATGCGGGCACGATCTACGATTGGCTTCGCCAGAACGGAATCCGGGCCGAGCTGGATAGCCGGAACGAAAAGATTGGTTACCGGATCCGCGAGGCACAGATGCAAAAGATCCCCTATATGTTAGTGGTGGGGAGCAAGGAGGCAGAGACCGGTCAGGTTGCCGTTCGGGCCAGACGGGAAGGGGATCTGGGGGCCTGGTCCCGCGAAGATCTGCTGGCGAGGATGCAGGAGGAGATCGCGGCCAAACGGTAGCTGGTAGAACCGCCGACCGCTTGGATCGATCTGTAATGTGGAACCATATAATATAACGAAAAAGAGCAGAAAAAGACGGAGAAATAGACGAAGAGACGAGAGGGGTATATTTGTTGAAATATCGATTCCGGAACTATCTACTGCGTTGGTCCGGCCATATGGAACTTTTCCTTTCCTTTCTCCTGTTAATCAGTATTGTGATTGCTGCCATCGGTCTGGTGGCAAACCTGTATGGCCTGGCCCAGAACATGGACAATAGCGACTATTTCCAACGGTTCCTTGGTTCGACGATGGCCCTTATTATTGCCTTGGAATTGATCAAAATGATCGTCCGGGATACCGTCGGCAGTACTATCGAGGTATTGCTGATTGCCATCGCCCGTAAATTGATCGTCAGCGAACAAGATACTTTAGGCTTTTTAATCGGGATCATAGCGATTGGCTTTTTGTTCTTGATCCGGAAATATCTTTTTGTCTCCGAGTTTAGTAATGAAGGCCGGGTGGTCGTCAGTGCGGCGATGCCGGTGACGGAGGCGGAGAAGCTCATTAAGAAACCATTACCCCACCAGGCACAGACCCTTGGTGGGGTGGTGGCGCAGATTGCCGGGCAAGAGGACCGTAAACTGCAGGAAGGAGAGGTCTACGTCTGTAACGGGGTGAAGATCCGGATTAACCGGATGGAAGACGGGATCATTCAGGTTCTGGAGTTTATCGATGCTTCGGAATAGATGGATCGCGGCTGCGGCCAGAAAAACCGGTTATTTCCAGCGCTTATTTTAAATGGATGCTGAAGGAGCCGTAACAGTCCTAGTCGAATAGTAATTATATCTGGACTATTCGTGGAGGCAATGTTAGATGTGGAAAAAGACTAGGATTTGTGTTTTGCTTTTTGTTCTCTTTGTGTTCTCGGTCCGTATCTTTTCTTCGTCGGAGACGAAGCCCACTGGTTTTTTACTGAGCTATGAAAAATTATTCCCGAAACAAATGACCAGTACGGTCTTGAATCCGCCGCCAGCCATTCCTCCGCGGGGGACACCTCCTCTTGAGCCGGAGCCGCTCTTTCCGCGGGTGACGCCGACTCCCATTCCGGAAGAGGTGAGAGGGGTCTATGTCACCGGGTGGGTGGCGGGGACGCCGTCACTCTTTAAAAGGCTGTTGCGGTTCATCGATGCGACGCCGGTTAATTCCTTAGTGATCGATATTAAAGATGACACGGGAAAACTGAGTTACCGGTCGGCCGTCCCCATGGTTAATACCCTGGACGCTTGGGAGAATAAGATCCCCGATGTGCAAAAGATGCTCAAGACCTTACAGCAGAAAAAGGTCTATCCCATCGCCCGACTGGTTGTTTTTAAGGATCCGTATTTAGCCGAAAAACGACCGGAGTTCGCCCTCAAGCAGCCGAACGGGGAGGTTTGGCGTGATTACAAGGGTATGGCCTGGGTTGATCCCCACGCCCGGGAAGTATGGGAATATAATATCCAAATTGCTAAAGAAGCCGTTAAAATGGGTTTTTCCGAGATTCAATTTGATTATGTTCGTTTTGCCAGTGACGGAGACCTCCGGAGCTGTGTTTACCCCTACGCCGATGGTTCCAGTAAAGAGGATGTGATTCGTGATTTTCTCTTGTATGCCCGGGAGGAACTGGAACCTTTGGGCGCGGTGGTTTCAGCGGATGTCTTTGGTTTGGCCTGTTCGGCACCGGATGATCTGTTTATCGGACAAAAGTTAGAGAAGATTGCCGAAGCCGTTCCCGTGATCTGCCCCATGGTCTACCCTTCCCATTATGCGCGGGGCAGCTACGGCTTGGCCAATCCCGATCTCCAGCCGTACGCAACCGTTTTGCGTAGTCTCCAAGACGCCGGCCAAAGATTAAAAGACTATCCGGTCAAACTTCGCCCTTGGCTTCAAGACTTTTCTTTGGGAAATGCCTATGGCCCTGCCGAAATCCAAGCACAGATTCAGGCGGTTTATGATGCCGGAGTGCGGGAGTGGCTCTTTTGGAATCCCAGTTGCCGGTATAATGTGGACAAATATGTGGCGAGAAAGAACGAGGAACCCGATGTGGCCAATGTTGTGCCCAGTGGGGAAGGGACGATCCCTGCAGTGGAGGATGGAACACCGTCGCCAGCCGACCAGGGACTAGATTCGGAAGCGGAAGAAACCACAGCACCGCCGGGGGAAACACATGACGGAAGCCGGGCAGAGGAAGAAGAAAGCGCGGAGATGGCGGAAAGTGTCGTACTTCCCCCGGTGGTTCTAGGCTTGACGGCGGAAGAGGACGAAATAGAAGAAAAAAGTGAAACAGAAGAACCTGCTGTTTGTCCCGTTGAAGCCGTTATGGATGTTCAGGAGAAGAACGTCGACTGCACGGACCCGGCAGAGGGTGGCGATTTAGAGAGCATGGACCCGATGGAGATACCGTGCGCAGAGGAAGCGAAGGATGGGGCGAGCGAAGATGTTAATGATGACAGTACGTCCGGCGGGGAGATGAAAGAGTGCATCGGGGAGTTTAAAGAAGAATAATCTTGCAAGCCATGTTGTATAATTAATGATTTAACCAAAACAGATCGCTGCATCCCAAATGAGATTGGCTGCGATTTAGATTGACATTTTGTTGCGATTCTGATATATTTTTCGTAATATAATTCTGAAGACGAGATAGTACTGCTTAAAAGGGGTATTTATCTCGTCTGTATATTTATGATTTCTGTAAACATAAAAGGAGGTAATGGAAATGAAGAAGAAGATGATTGCCTTAGGTGCCCTCGTTGTGGTTTTGGTGGTCGTTATACTCCTCGTGACGGGTCGGGGCGGCAGCGATACGCTGAAAATCGGCACCATCATGTCCACGAGCGGCCCGGTTTCCCATTTTGGCAGCCAATGCCGGGATGCGATGTTAATGGCAGTTGATGAGTTTAACGCGCGGGGTGGGGTTCTTGGGAAGCAAGTTGAGTTGATCGTGGAAGATGACGAGAAGAACCCGGAAAAAACCATGAATGCGCTGGTTAAGTTGGTAACGAAAGACAAGGTCAAAGCGGTGTTGGGCGCATTGACCAGTGACTGTACGCTTGCCATCACCCAGGAAGCGCAGCGCCGGGGCGTCTTGCTTTTCACACCGACATCCACCAATGATATGGTGACCGATGCCGGTGATCTGATTTTCCGTTCTTGCTTTAAAGACTCCTTCCAAGGTCAAGTCATGGCCCAGTTTGCGGTGGAAAATTTAAAGGCCACCAAAGCGGCGGTTCTTTATGATATGAACAATGACTATTCCACTGGTTTGACGAAGAGCTTTGAAGAGACCTTTGCGGCCTTAGGTGGTACCGTGGTGGCCTCCGAATCTTACGCGGGTGGGGATAAGGACTTCAACGCCCAGATTACCAAGATCAAAGCGGCTGCTCCGGATGTGCTCTTCCTCCCCGACTATTACAATACGGTCTCGCTGATCATCAACCAAGTACGCAACCAGGGCTTGGATGCGGTCCTGCTTGGACCGGATGGTTGGGATGAACTGGTGGGTCAAGCGGGAGAAGAAGCCGTCGGTGGCTACTTCTGTAACCACTACAGCCCGGATGCCGAGGATGATGATGTGCAGGAGTTCGTCCGTAAATACCGGGAACGCTATGGGATCACCCCGAATGCCCTCGCGGCCTTGGGGTATGACGCGGCCTATATCCTATTGGAAGCAATTGAACGGGCCGGAACCGATGATCCACAAGCCTTGAAAGCGGCGCTGATGGAGACCAACAAGAAATATGTGACCGGCCATATCACCTTTGATGAAAATCATAATCCGGTCAAATCCACAACCATTTTGAAGGTGATTCAGGGTGCCGATGGCAAACTGGCCACCGAATACGTGGGTATGGTTGATCCGGAATAGTTTTGGTGATAGAATGATTGGTATGGAGTAATGGGAGAAGATTTTTCTCCCATTACTTTATTCAAAAACTAATCGTATAATCTCTACGGGTAAGGTTCTAAGCTGTGACAAACCGTAACAAGGACCAACTTCTCGGCAGAAGGGTAAACTTGTGCGGTTAATTTCAAATAAAGCGCCCATTAAAGCAACTTATCAACTTAAGGAGGTGGGGTTTGGATGGATTTTCTCCAGCAATTTTGCCAGCAGACGTTGAACGGCTTATCCCTCGGTAGTATCTATGCTTTATTGGCGTTGGGGTACACCATGGTATATGGGATTGTCAAACTGATCAACTTTGCCCATGGTGATATTCTTATGGTCGGTGCCTTTGTCAGTTATTTTGTGCTCAAACAATGGGGGATTACCCCGGTAACCTTGATGTTGTCCTTTTTACCCGCAATGTTGTTCTGCCTGACCATGGGGGTGCTGATCGAGAAGATTTGCTATAAACCCTTACGCAATCAACCACGGATTAATGCTTTAATTACCGCAATTGGGGTCTCATTCTTATTGGAAAACGGCGCGCGGGTCCTCCCGTTCATTGGGCCTAACCCCCGCGTTTATCCCACTTTACCGGTGGTGAACTATAAGTTTTTTGGCATTAACATCAGCCAAGTTCAGATTCTGGTCTTTGTCGTGGCCATCGGTTTAATGTTGCTTCTTAATTATATTATCAACTTCACGAAGATCGGCAAAGCGATGCAGGCGGTTTCCTTTGATAAGGGTGCGGCGGCACTAATGGGGATCAATGTGGACCGGATTATCTCGTTTACTTTCGTCTTAGGTTCGTCCCTGGGCGCAGCGGCGGGGATTCTGTTTGCCAGCGCTTATCCACAGATCGAACCTTATATGGGGATCATGCCCGGGATGAAAGCCTTTATTGCCGCCGTGTTTGGCGGGATTGGCAGTATCCCCGGGGCGGTGCTCGGTGGTTTTATTCTTGGGGTGGCGGAGACCTTGACGAAAGGGTTTCTCTCCTCGCAACTCGCCGATGCGATTGCCTTCGGTTTATTGATCCTTATTTTGGTGGTTAAGCCATCAGGGCTCTTGGGTAAACCCATGGGGGAGAAAGTGTAGGTGAAACTTGATGAGTAAGAAGATGAACACCGTAGTTTCTGTGCTGATCGTGGCTTCGATTCTGATCATCCTAAATGTCTTGGTTATGCTCCGGGTGATCGATGAGTATGCCAGTCAGGTTTTGACGATCGCCGGAATCAATGTGATTATTGCATTAGGTTTAAATTTGATCTCGGGCTTCACCGGCCAACTGGCCTTGGGTCATGCGGGCTTCATGGCGGTTGGTGCTTACACGACAGCGGCCTTGATGATGAAATTACACCTTCCTACTTTGGTGGCAGTGTTTGGTGGAGCTTTGATGTCAGCCTTTTTTGGCTTCCTGATTGGTCTACCAACTTTACGCCTACGCGGCGATTATCTGGCGATTGTTACTTTGGGTTTTGGTGAGATCATCCGGGTATTGATGATCAACCTCCCGGAACTGACGGGTGGACCAGCCGGGTTAAAGGGGATTCCCACATTCACGACGAACTTTTTTTGGCGGCCGGTCCTTTCCTTTGCCTTAGTCTACCTAACGATGACGCTCGTTGTGGTTCTGCTCAATAACCTCCTCAACTCTTCGCACGGTGCGGCGATTATTTCTATTCGTGAGGATGAAATTGCCGCCAACGCCATGGGGATCAATGTTTTTTACTATAAAATATTTGCCTTTACCCTTTCCGCCTTTATCGGTGGTTTAGGTGGTGCTCTGTATGCACCGTTCTTTGGTTACTTGAGCCCCAATATGTTTAACTTCCAAAAGTCTGTCGAGTTTCTGATCATTGTTGTTTTGGGTGGGATGGGGAACCTGACTGGGACGGTGGTGGCCGGGATCGGTCTCACTTATCTCCAAGAAATCTTGCGTTTTCTCAAAGATTACCGTCTGGTAATTTACCCAATAATCTTGATCATCGTAATGATCTTTCAACCTTCCGGGATTATGGGCTTGTTTGGAAATAAAGAGTTTTCATTGACCCGTTTCGTTGGTAAGCTCGCTGGGAAGCAGTTGAGCGGGGAGCAATCTTCAGATAAGGCGGGTGAAGTACAATGACCGTCTTAAAGACCGAGAATCTTTCGATTCAGTTCGGCGGTTTAATGGCCGTTGCCAATTTAAATTTGGAAATAAAAAAGGGTGAACTGGTTGGATTGATCGGCCCGAACGGGGCTGGTAAGACGACGGTTTTTAACATGCTGACTGGTGTCTATAAGCCAAGTGAAGGCCGGATTCTGGTTCAAGACCGCAACGAACAGAATCAAGACATCGGCCAGCTCCATCCCTACCAGATTACCGCCTTAGGGATGGCGCGGACCTTCCAGAATATTCGCCTTTTTAAAAACCTGACGGTTCTGGATAACGTACGGATTGGCAACCATCTGAATGTGAAATACAAAAGCGTGGAGGGGATTTTTCGGTTGCCCGGCTATTACCGGGAAGAAAAGCGGATTGAAGAAGAATGCCGGGAACTCCTCAAGATCTTTGATATTGAGCACAAAGGGGATGAACTCGCCAAAAATCTTCCCTACGGAGAACAACGGAAACTGGAGATTGTCCGGGCGCTGGCGACCAAACCCCACATTCTTCTCCTGGATGAGCCAGCGGCTGGAATGAACCCCCAGGAAACCCTGGAGCTAATGGATTTAATCAAATATATTCGGGAACGGTTTGCCCTCACCATTATCCTGATTGAGCATGATATGAAACTGGTCATGGGGATCTGCCAACGAATTGTGGTCCTGGATTATGGTCGGATGATCGCCTGTGGGACGCCGGCAGAGATTGCCCACAATCCACTGGTGGTCAAAGCCTACCTGGGGAAGGAGTTGGAGAACGATGCTTAAAGTGGAAAACCTAGATGTTTATTATGGGAATATCCGTGCCCTCCATGAGGTTAGTTTCGAAGTAAAAAAAGGCGAGATCGTCACCTTAATCGGTGCGAACGGCGCGGGTAAGACCACGGTTCTTCATGCGATCTCCGGGTTGGTGCCGGTGCGTTCGGGGAAAGTGGATTTTCTTGATCAGGATCTAACGACGATGGCACCCCATAAAATTGTGCAGTTAGGCTTGGCCCACGTACCGGAAGGAAGAAGGATTTTTGCCAATCTTACCGTAAAAGAGAATTTAGAGATGGGTGCTTATACCCGGAAAGACACAAAGGCGGTCAAGTCCGACTACGAGCAGGTCTTCACGCGTTTTCCGCGTCTGAAGGAACGGCTCAACCAAATGGCTGGAACCTTGAGCGGCGGTGAACAACAGATGTTGGCCATCGGACGGACGTTAATGTCCCGTCCCAAACTGGTCCTGATGGATGAGCCTTCGATGGGTTTGGCTCCGTTGTTGGTGGGTGAGATCTTTAACATCATTAAAGAGATTAACGCCGCCGGGACCACCATTTTATTGGTGGAACAGAATGCCCAGATGGCCCTTTCCATTGCCGACCGCGCTTATGTCTTGGAGACTGGCCGGGTGGTTTTGCAAGGTGACGCGAAAACGCTGGCCGACAGTGAAGAGGTGCGTAAAGCCTATTTGGGCGGATAAGGGCGTAATCTCTTTTCTTAAAAAGGACGAAACGGAGGGAAAAGAAAGATGTATGTACGGAACCGGATGACAGTGAACCCGATTACGGTCTCCCCGGATACTATGATCGCCACAGCTTTAGAATTAATGCGGGAGAAAAGCATTAACCGGATTCCCGTGGTGAAAGACGAGAAACTGGTCGGGATTATCACGGAACGAAAATTGATGGAGGTCTCGCCTTCTTCTGCTACTTCACTCAGTATTTTTGAGATTAACTACCTCCTTTCCAAGACCAAAGTGGAACAGGTGATGACCAAAAAAGTGGTCACTGTTGCCCCCGACGATCTATTGGAAGTCGCCGCCCTCAAGATGCGCGATAACCGGGTCGGCGGGCTCCCGGTGGTGGAGAACGGGAAAGTAGTCGGGATTATTACCGAATCCAACATTTTTGACGCCTTTATTGAAATTATGGGTTTCCGGGAAAGAGGTAGCAGGATCTCGATTCTGATCCAAGAAGACCGGCCGGGAGTTTTAGCCGAGCTGGCCCAGACGGTTGCGACATGCGATATTAACATCACCCATCTGGCGATTTACCACGGGGAAATTGTCCTACGGGTGGATACCCGCGAGCCCGATGAACTACTCAAACGGCTGAAAGAAAAAGGGTTCAGGATTACTTCCGTGCGGATTTTAGAGTAGGGTAATAACGACAAACGTTAGCACGTATTACGGCGGAAAACAGACTGTCATTTCATAAGACAGTCTGTTTTTTTTACAAGTATCGAAAGATAATGTTATAATTCGAAGGAAAGAAAGTAACATTTATATTAAAAAACATTTGACAACGGAACAAACTGGGGTTATAATAAAGTCAAGAAAAATTTGGATCGCCTTTACAAAGCGCAAACGTTAGCACTAAATTTTTATGTCAAACCAAAAGTCCCGTTCAGCGCTGGATTTCTGTAGCATAACCAAAGTTTCAGGCGGTAAAGAAACGGTAAAGTGTTGAAAAAATATTTTTTCGATGAATATGGAGAAAACGGCTTGTCTTTGCTAGATGAGATTCTGATGTCGTGGACTTCCTGATGGCAAGAATTGAACCATTGCTACACTTATTTCTCTTGAACCCTACTACTTTAGAGGACCGTGGTCAATGGTTTAAATTTTTGTACGTGTAGTACAAACGTATGCACAAGGACTGGATATACATTTTATTCTGTTTTTAAGGAGGTTTTATCGTGGGGAGAAAAGTCTTGTCGGTGTTAGCACTTACATTAATCTTGTTCGGAATGTTCGGTGCCTCGGTTTTAGCCGGAACGGTTCCGGAGGTTCCGTCTGGTTACGTACGTCTCCATTATTACCGGCCGGATCACCAGTATGAAGGCTGGGGATTGCACCTTTGGGGCACCGGTTATGATGGTCCAGTTGTGGATTGGAACGCGGCTGCGGAAATTACCGGTTTTGACGAGTACGGTGCTTTTTGGGACATTCCTTACAAAGAAGGAG
>DUQQ01000019.1 GCA_012837705.1 Hydrogenispora sp. | reverse complement strand
GACCGCACCCATGCTCCGCGCTGGATGGGTCCGGCCTTCAGCAAACACGACGGTTCGGGTATGGTTACCTTCATGGATGCCGAGAACATCTGGGTTCCCATGGAGCACCATGAGTATTCCGACACCGCAACGATTGGTAACCCCTTACGGGCGACCAAGGAGAAGGGTGAGAAATATTTTGCAAAGGCTGGTCAAGCCTTGGCTAACTTCCTCGAGGAAGTCAAGAAGTTTGATATCGTTGTGCCGGATGAAAAACGTAAGTTCACCAACAGAGCTTAAGTTTCGAATTTAAGGTTTAAGGCGTACATCAAAATTGTAAGGAGCATAGCAGATGGGAAGAGTACAAGATAAAACGGCATTAGTAACCGGTTCCGCGCAAGGCATGGGCTATGCGATTGCCCGTTGCCTGCTGGAAGAGGGTGCTAAAGTCATGATTAACGACATTAACCAGGCGAACATTGACCGGGCGGTAGACGAGCTGAACAAGGAGTTCCCCGGTCGGGTCATTGGGAAACAAGCCGATGTGTCTAACAAAGCACAAGTCCAAGAAATGATCGACGAACTTGTTAAGACCTGGGGAACGATTGATATTTTAGTCAATAATGCAGGCGGCAGCTTGCACACCCCCTACAAACTCGAAGAGATCGAAGAAAAACACTGGAACCTGGTTTTGGATGTTAACTTAAAAGGCTCCTTTTTCACCTGCCAATCTGCTATTCCCTACATGGCCAAAGCCGGTAAGGGTGCCATTGTGAATATGGGCGCCCTGGCCGGCCACTGGCGGGCTTCACTGGCTGGTGTCCAATACACGGCAGCCAAAGCAGGAGTAGAAGGCTTAACCCGCCAGCTAGCTTATGACTGGGGTCAGAAGGGAATCCGTGTCAACTGTGTGGCGCCGACGGTAACCATTACCGGTGACCGGATGAAAGGGCTATGGGAAGACAAAGGTGAAGAAGAAAGAGAAAAAATCGTGGCCAATATTCCGCTCAGACGGCTGAGTACTCCGGACGAAATCGGCAAAGCCGTAGTATTTTTAGCTTCTGATGAAGCCAGCTACATTACGGGAATCACCTTAGATGTGGTTGGCGGGCGTTATTTGCGATAAAGACAGAAAAGAGGGGTATAGGATGGATCGAAATAAGGGTTATGTCCTTCTTCCCCAGCCGATTGAGGAAGAAGCCCGGAAAATGCTGGAGGATGCAGGTTTAGAGGTGGTGGTGGCACCGGATCCGAAACCGGAGACGGTTGCTCCGTTGATGAAAGACGCCAAAGCAATCGTGCTGCGGACCGGGATTTATATAGATGAGGCGTTAATTAAAGCGGCCGATGACCTTTGGACCATCTCCCGGACGGGAGGGGGCGTCGATAACGTGGATTTAAAAGCGGCGACCGAGCACGGCGTGATTGTCACTTCCAGTCTAGGGGTGAACGCCAGTACTGTTGCCGAGCACACCCTTTCTCTAATCCTGGCCCTCTTCAAGCAATTCTTCTTGATGGACCGGGAAGTTCGGAAGAACAACTTCAAGATTCGCTACAAAAACTATCCCCAAGACGTGCGGGGGAAACGCCTTGGGATCATCGGCTTCGGTCAAATCGGGCAGATTTTAGCCGACTATTTCTACCCGCTGGCTCAGACGAAAATTCTGGCATACGATCCAATGTTGCCGGATGAGGTTAAAAAGAACTTCAGTGCCACGGCAGACTTTGTTAGCCTGGAAGAATTACTAAAAGAGGCCGATGTCGTTTCCATTCATGTCCCTCTGAATGAATATACGCGGAACATGATTGCCTGGGAACAACTGAACATGATGAAACCCAGCGCCTATCTGGTGAATGTCTCCCGGGGCGGGCTCGTCAACGAACAGGACTTGATCAAGGCGTTAAAAGAAGGTGTCATCCGCGGGGCCGGACTCGATGTTTTTGAAAAGGAACCCATCGAGGAAGATAATCCCCTCCTTGAACTGGATAACGTGATCCTCACACCGCATACGGCGGCTTTGACCGACGAGTGTGTGGTCAGAATGGCGACCGAAGCGGTCAAACGGGTGATCGATCTCTTTAACGGTAATGAGCCGGAGAAGATCGCCAACCCCGAGGTTTTGAAGTTGGAAAAATGGCAGCAACTGAAGAAAAGATCGTAAACGGAGGGAAGACAGCATGGTGATCCCGAAAAAAATGCGGGCGGCGCAACTGGTCGCCCGTGGACAGATTGAAATTCGCGAGGTCGATGTTCCGGTTCCAGGCCCCGGTGAAGTGTTAATCCGGGTGGAAGCGTGTGGGATCTGCGGTACGGATGTGACGATCCGTGACCACGGGATGCCCGGTGAACCACCAATGCCTTTTACCATGGGGCATGAGTATGCCGGGGTGGTGGTCCAAGTAGGCCCCACAGTTGATGAGTTTAAAGTTGGCGACCGGGTGGCCTCGGAAGTCCATAAGGGTTGCGGTCGTTGTCACAACTGTGTGATGGGTGCCTATACCGCGTGTTTGAACTTTGGCAACCTCGAAAAAGGCCATTCCGCCAGCGGTATGACGACGCACGGCGGTTTTGCCGAATACGCCATCAAACACGTCAATACCCTCTATAAAATGTCCGACGAAATCTCTTTTGAGGAAGCAGCGATCATTACCACGGCCGGTTCCGCCTTTTACGCCATCGATGCAATGGGGGGATATCTGGCCGGTGATACGGTGGCGATTATCGGTCCTGGGCCGATCGGCCTGGCCTTGGCCCAAGGAGCGAAAGCTTTAGGTGCCGATAAGGTCATTCTGACCGGAACCCGGAAAAGCCGCCTCGAGCTGGGGAAAAAGATGGGTGCCGATTATACCGTTAATGTGCGTGAAGGTGAGGACCCGGTCAAAGTAATCCAGGAGTTGACGGGCGGGGTTGGCGCCGATGTGGTCTTTGACGCCGCTGGCGTGGGCAGTTCATTGGATGATGCTTTAAATCTAGTCCGACCGGGTGGAGCCATTGTACTAGTGGCTTTCTATGGAGCACCGGTCACCGTTGATATCAATAAGGCCGTTGTCCGTAATGTTAACCTTTATACCGTCCGCGGCGAAGGGCGTCGCAACGTTCGACGGTCCTTATCCCTGGCGGCACAGCGTAAAATCGATTTAAGACCTTTAATCACCCATGAGTTCCCCTTGAAAGACATCAATAAGGCCTTTGACACGTTTACGCAGCGGATCGATAACGCGATGAAAGTGATTGTTCTTCCCCAACACTAAAACGGGGATAAAATGCTGAACAGTTGTGAAATAAAGAAGGTTGTATAAAAAACTCCCGAACAATGTTTTGGCTATGCTTTAAATTAAGCAGTAATCCCATCGCTTTCTTTGTAACAATTCATTCTGGTATTAATCATCAGTAACAAACAAACCGCAAGGCATAGCCAATTCATTTGTTTCTTTGGTTGGCATGAGAGCGCAACTGGTGAAAAGGGGGTGATGCTTAACAAAAAGACGCACGGCAGTTTGATGTTCCACTAAATCATGAGGAGGCTACAGGAAGAGAATGAAAAAAAGACGTTTGTTTGTCAGCTTAATGGTTGTCGCATTACTTGTTTGTCTATGTACAAGTCTAGTCGGTGCTGCTGCCGTTCAGCGTTATGCCTATAGTGCTAGTAACCCCGGTGGGGTCTGGTATACGATGTGTGGTGGAATCGTTAAGTTACTCAGTGAAAGATTGCCTTCCAATATTAAAGTGGACATGATCGCCAGCGGTGGTTCGGTTCTGAACACACGCCGGTTGGCTTCCGGAGAAGCGGACCTTACCATGTCCTACTCGACCCACCTTTGGGAGTGTTGGAACGGGGAAGGGATCATGAAAGGTCGTCCCAACGACAATCCGCGGATTATGTTTGAGATCTATAAGAGCGATCATTACTTTGTGACGCTGGCGAACAAAGGGATTAAAACGATGAAAGATCTGGAAGGAAAGCGCGTGGTGCTTGGTTCTCCGGGTTCTGGTTCCAGTGACAATTCCCGGTTTACCTTAAGGACCCTTGGTATTAAAGCAATCGAATCCGAGCTCGCCTTTGGTGAAGCCGCTCAAGCCCTTCAGGAAGGGAAAGTGGATGCGGTTGGGATGAGTGGTTCGCCGGCAGCGGGTATTGTTGAGCTAGCGGCCACCCGTGACATTTACATTATTCCTTTCACCGACGAAGAACTGGATAAGATCGTGGCGGCGGGGCCCTTCTTCTCCAAGGGAGTTATGCCGGCCAATACATACGATGGTCAGACGGAAGATGTCCCGGTCTTTATGTTTACTGTTTACCAAGTGGCCAGTAAAAATGTGCCGGAAGATGCGGTTTACGAAATGATGAAAGTCTGTTTCAGCCCTGAAGGCCAAGCCTATCTGGGTGCGGTCCATCCCAATTGGAAGTCGATGGGCAACAATCCAGAGTTGGTTGAAGCGTTAGGGATCCCTTATCACCCAGGTGCCGAACGTTTTTGGCGGGAGCAACAGTAAAAATTATTGGCCGAGAGGGAACAGGGGGATCCCCTGTTCCCCAAAAATAGACGAAACAGAGATTAAGCCAGGAATTTCTGCTAGAGATACCGCTTCTTCGCAAAGGTAAAAGTATTGAGGAGGGACAGGCTTGGCCAAAAAAAGGGATAATCTTAATAAAATTTTTCAAACAATAGTCGGTGTTGTTGCTGTTTGTTTTTCCGCCTTTTATTTCTATACTGCTGGATTCGGAATCCTTTCCAGTGAGAGCCACCGGGGGATCTATTTGCTGGTCACTTTTCTGCTTAGCATTCTGCTTTACCCGGCCTGTAAGAAATACCCGAAAAGTAAAGTCTTGTACGTGGTGGACGCGATTTTGGTTGCCATGGCGTGTTCATCAGTACTCTACTGGATGTTGCAATATAAGGAATATGCAATCTACCGGGCTGGTTGGACCAACCAATGGGATTTAATCTTCGGCATCATTGTTATGATTGTTTCATTGGAAGTAACCCGCCGGGTCATGGGTAATGTCTTGCCCATTATCGCCCTTGTTATGCTTGGTTTAACCTATTTTGGACCCTACTTACCCGGGATATTCAAGCACGGGGGTATTAGATTATCGTCGATGATTGAATATTACTACTATACCGACGGGATCTTTGGGACCATTGTGAACACTTTCGCGACCTACATTGTACCTTTCCTCATCTTTGGTGCTTTTCTAAATAATACCGGGGGCGGCGACTTCTTTATGGATCTGGCCAGTTCCCTAACGGGTCATATTGCCGGCGGCCCGGCTTTGATCGCCGTCGTCAGTAGCGCTATTTTCGGCTCGATCTCCGGAAGTGGAGTCGCCAATGTGGTGGCCACCGGGACCTTTACGATTCCGATGATGAAAAAGGTCGGTTACAAACCGGAGTTTGCCGGTGCCGTTGAAGCGGCCGCATCGGCGGGTGGACAACTGTTACCTCCGGTGATGGGTGCTGCCGCCTTTGTGCTGGCGACTTTGACCCAGCAACCCTACTCGACAATTGCTCTGATCAGTTTTACACCGGCTATTCTCTACTATGTTGCTCTCGGTTTTATGGTTTATTTTCAAGCACGCCGTAGTGGACTGCAGGGTTTACCCCGAGAAGAGCTGCCCAAATTCTCCGATGTGATGAAGAAGGGTTGGTATTATCTTTTCACCATTGCGGTTGTGGTGATTGTGATCGCCATGGGCTACTCAGCACCGGCGACGGCGTTCTGGGGTTCGATTTTTGTGGTGATCTGTAGCATGCTACGGAAAGAGACCCGCTTCACTTTTGAGAAACTGATCAATACTTTACGCGAAGCCGGGACTAGCGCTTTGAGTGTGGGGGCGACGGCCGGAACTTTAGGTATTATCATGGCCAGCTTGACCTTGTCCGGATTGGGCGTGAAGTTTTCCAGCTTGATTCTCTCCGTGGGGCAGGGTAATTTGTTCCTCACCCTTGTCTTGGTCGCCTTTATTGCCACGATTATCGGGATGGGCTTGCCGACGACAGCTTCCTATATTATTCTGTCGATTCTTGCCGCCCCGTCCTTAATCCAATTGGGAATCGCTCCGGTTGCTGCTCATATGGTCTGTTTATGGTTTGCTGTGATTTCTAATATCACTCCGCCCGTCTGCGTGGCGGCCTT
This sequence comes from Hydrogenispora sp., assembly GCA_012837705.1. GTDB lineage: Bacteria > Bacillota > UBA4882 > UBA10575 > UBA10575 > Capillibacterium. The sequence continues at coordinate 8,653 of DUQQ01000019.1, read as the reverse complement.
TGCCGGGGCAAGTATTGCCGGTGCGCACCCGATGAAAACCGGTTTTAATGCGGTACCTCTTGGGCTTTTTATGTATATTCTGCCATTCTTCTTTGTATATGAACCGGCCATCTTTGTTTACGGTCAAGAGTTAGCAGTGAGCGCTAAAATCGTCACAAGTCTATTGATTTCGATTGCATGTTTTGCGGCCGGCTTCCAAGGCTGGTTCTTCCGGAATTTGCGTGTTTGGGAACGGGCGGTCTTTTTCCTGGCTTCACCGCTCTTAGTTGATACCCGTTTCTTCACCGATTTTTTTGGTTACATTATCGTTCTTGTGATGGCAGTTTACACGTACAAAACGACGGAGCAAACCAGTAAGCCGACGATGGTTGCTTGAGGGCAAAGATAGATTGGCATTTTCGCAGCAGAGACGCAAAAAACAAGGGGGAATTGGGATGAAAACTATTACACTAGAAGAACAGCCGTTGATTAAGATCGAAAATCGGAAAGGACTATATCACCGCAACATTATCGACAAGAGTATGGGGGCGAAAAACTTCACCTTCCACTACGCCAAGATGGAAGAAGGCGGTTACGGTGTTTCCCATAGTCATCCGGAGAACGAACATTTCTTACTGGTGATCTCCGGTGAATTGGAACTGAAGAATGAAGAAGAGTCCCACCGGGTGCCGGCGGGAACAGGGATCTTTGTTTTCCCGGGCGAGGTTCATGAAGTGATCAATGTCAACAAGGGGCCAACCGAATACTTTGTGATGTATAGCCCGCCGCGGGACTAATAAAGTTACAAAATTCACCACTAAAAGTCATCAATTTATAATGATATAATCAGTTTAGCATGATCAATAAGTTTAATGTCGAAATTTGTAAAGGTACCATAAGGAGGTGGTGCGGAGAAGAAACGCTAACTGGTGGACAAATCTTAAATATCTAAAAAAGAAGGGAGAACGAAATGAAAAAGAAACTAAGTATTCTTATTGCCGCGCTGTTGGTTTGTGTTTTAGTCGTAACCATGTTATCGGGCACGATCTTTGGCGCAGCAAGAAGACCGAGCTCCTTTAAGCTGGGTATCTTGCTACCGTATACCGGTACTTTTGCTGCTGTTGCCAAGACGCAACAACAAGGGATCCTCTTGGCGGTTGACCAAAAGAACGCCGAGGGTGGGCTGAACATGCCTTGGGGTAAAGTGAAGATTGAATACGAAGATATGGATGATGAAGCTAACATCAACACCGGTGTTAGAAGATTTAGATATCTCCGTGACCAAGGTGCCCACGCCGTTGTTGGACAGACCTGGGCCGCGGTGGCTTTGGCCATTAACGAGCTAACCATCCGTGATCCATTCCCGTACTTCCCGGTGAACGTTGCACCGTTGGATTCCTATCGCAAAGGTAAAATGGGTGAAGCCACTTATGCCGCTGGTTATACCCCCTGGACCGTTGGTTACATGGCTGGCGCCGCCGCCATCAATGACCTCGGGAAAAAACGCATCTTCTACCTTGGCCGTTCCGACTCTTGGGGTTGGGATATCAAAGCCGGACTGGAAAGAGCAGTCGCCCAATATGGTGGCGAAATTATCGGCGCCACTGAAGTAGCCCAGGGTACCAGTGATTTCACGACCGTACTCGAGCAAGTACGCGCAGCGAAACCGGACGTTTTCATCTCCGCGCAGTTTGGTGGGGACGCCATCTCCCTGCTGAAACAGTGCTACGACATGGGTCTGAACAAAGAAATGACCATCTTCAACAGCTTCCTCACCAACGTGGTGGCCGAAGGGTTACCGCTGGAGGCGAGAGAGAACATTTACGGAATGCACTTCTTCTACTATGACCTGACCGGTTTCGAGGATCAGGAAACCGTGAAACTGGCCAGCGAGTACAGTAAAGCTTTCCAGGATAAATGGGGTACTCCGCCGGATGCTTACGCGACCATTGCCTACATTGCCGTTCAAGAACTGTTTGCCGCAGTAGAACGTGCGGGTAGCTTTGAGCCGGCGGCGATCAAGAAAGCCATTGACGACAACCCCGAGTTTATGACGGTTAAGGGGCCGGCCCGCTGGCGCGAAGATCATGAGCCAGTTTATGAATACGCTGGTTTCCTCGTACGCGGGAAAGGACCGAAGGAAGCAAAGCATAAGTTTGATTACTTCGAAGTCGTTTCCGTGCAGGGCGGCGAAAAGGTATTCCCGCCGTTGTCAGAGTTGGGATTCTAATCTGCAGTTAAGGACAAGCCTGCTCCGGATCTTTCCGGAGCAGGTCCCTAAATAATATCCAGATTTTAAAAAGGAGTTTGCTAAGATGAACAGCAATGCAGAGATGATCATTCGGGCTGAAAACATCACCAAACGGTTCGGTGGAATGGTCGCCGTCAACAACGTAACCTTCGGCCTTGAAAAGAATGAAATCGCCGCTTTAATCGGGGCCAATGGGGCGGGTAAAACCACATTCTTTAACATTTTGACGGGTAACTATTTCCCAGAGGAAGGGAAAGTTTATTACAAAGACCAGGATATCACCGATCTTTCTCCAGAAAACCGGGTTGATCTTGGGATTATGCGGACCTTCCAATTGGCTTCTACCTTTGACAATCTTAAGGTCATCGATAATATGCGTCTTGCTTTTTACCGGGCTAATAACAAAGCAAACCTTCGTAACACCTTCTTCTCCCGGATGGATCGGATTGTTTCCGCGAAGATTGATGAGTGTTTGGAGACCTTCGGCCTGACGAAAATGGCCGACCGGCTGACCGGGAACATTTCGTTGGGAGAAAAACGGATTTTAGAGATTGCGATGGCGATCGTGACCGATCCGGAAGTGTTGCTTTTGGACGAGCCTTTTGCCGGATTAAGTGATGGGGAGATTAATGAGTGTTTGGATGTCCTTCGGCAACAGGTCGGTAAGAAGACCATTCTAATTGTGGAGCATAAGATCTCCAAAATCGAGGATTTAGTCGAGAAAGTCGGCGTTATGGTTGAGGGCGTTATGATTGCGGCCGGCGAAACCAAAGAAACCTTAAATTGTGAACGGGTCCGTCAAGAATACTGGAAGACGGCGCAGGATGATTGTTACTAATTTAAAACCAGAATAACGAAAGAACGTTTGGTTTTGTAAGAAAAGATAGGCTTTTGAAAGATTACTAATTTATGGTTTACAACAGGATTGCAGCAGGATTTTATGCAATAAACAGTAGAAGTCTCCTTAGAAGTTGATGCGGAAGCCGTCGAGTGATCAATATTTACGGAATCGTATAACACCGGGATGGCATCCCTTTGTCTCCCGCTTGTCGCTTACGATTACAGTTTCGTGGTTTGACTGAAGAACTGTATTACCTTGAGAAAATTCTTCCGAAAGACGAAGACTGCTTCACGAAGATAAAACTTCAAGGAATTTATTAACGCGAGTGGCTGATTATAAAAATGGGAAAGGCAGGTGGGACCAGAAAAGGGCTGCGCTTCGGATTTCCGATTTATTGGTCTAACGCTGAAAAAGAAAAAAATGGACAAGGATGCTCCTGGTTCTACTTGTTCTTGATGATATGGGAAAATTAAGGGGGATGGAAATGGGTATGCCGAATATTGTTGAAGTCAAAAATTTGAACGCCGCATATGGTCAGTCCAAAGTACTCTTCGATATCAACCTGCACATTAAGCCCAATGAACGGGTGGCGATAGTCGGCAGAAACGGGGCGGGGAAAACCACTTTGCAAAAATGTATAGCTAGTTTGCTTCACCCGACGAGTGGGTCCGTGGTTTACGACGGAACGGAACTGGTGGGGAAACAACCCTACGAGGTAGCACGGATGGGACTGAAGTATATCGACCAAGATAAGCACGTTTTTCTCGATCTAACTGTCCGTGAAAACTTGGAACTTTCTAGTTATGCCACCGGTGATTACGAATGGGATAAAGTCTTTGAACACTTCCCGAAACTCAAGATCTTGATCGACCGGAAAGGTGCGTACTTGAGTGGGGGCGAACGGCAGATGTTGATGATTGGCCGGGCGATTCTGGGCGATCCAAAGGTGCTCTTGGTGGATGAACCGACGGAAGGTCTTGCCCCTAGTATCGTGGATGATCTTGTTACTACCTTCCATGAACTCAGCAGAGACTGCGCGATTATGACCGTCGGTCAGAACCTTTCTTTTGTTTCCCGCGTGGCTGAGCGTGTTTACGCGATGAAGGAAGGAAGGTTAGTGGCTGAGATTACGGACGAAGCCGAGATTAAAAACAACAGCTACTGTGAATACCTATAAGTCAAAAGCGGGACAATTCAACTGGAAGGAGTAGAAAGATGAAACGGTTCTTAAATAGCTGGACTGGGATAATCATTGCATTTGCTCTCCTATATTCATTAAAGGGCGTTTTGCCCGCCGCCTTCTTAACGGAAGTGGTCATCTTCAGTATATATGCGATGGGTTGTAGTTTTCTGATTGGGCGCCTTGGTCTTACTTCCTTTGGGCAACCAGCCTTTTTAGCCTTCGGCGCTTATGGGGCTGGTGTATACCTCTACTATTTTGGTCACAATTCATATGTTGCCATTTTAGTGGGGGTCCTGGTCAGTCTGGTCATTAATATGTTGGTTGGTTTGTTTATGGTCCGTTTGAATAGCTCCTATTTTACCCTATGCAATCAGGCTTTTTGTGTGGTTACCTTCTTCCTTTTCCAAAAAGCCCTTGTGAAATGGACCTTCGGTGACAATGGGTTGCTTCTGATCAGTAGAATGGATCCAACCCCCTTCATCGATCTGACGACGACCAAAGGTATATACCTGTTTGCCTTCTTAGTGGCGATTGCGGTCTGGTTCTTCTACCAGTATTTAATGAAAAAATCGGTCTTTGGCGCAACTTGTCTTTGTGTGAAAGACAACGAGCAAAAACTGCGCTTTTTGGGGTATAAAACCTTTAATATTAAATGGTTTGCTTTTGTGATTGCGAACACCACGGCTGGTCTAGCCGGGGCGATCTATACCATCTACTTTTGCATGGTGAACGCGAACATTGCTAGCGTTAACACGGCTTCGGAAGCGGTAGCCATATCCATGCTGGGGGGCGCCGGGACGCTTTTTGGTCCCTTGGTTGGTTCCTTCCTCTTTATCGGTCTAAAGGATATTGCCAGTCAGTTTATTAGCCACTGGGAAGTGTTGGTCGGGTTACTGCTGATCATCGTGATGCTGGCTGGTGAAAAAGGGATCGTCGGTTCGCTGGAGGGGTACATTGAGAAGTTAAGAGAGAAAAGATCCCTTTCCAAGCCGGCGCTGACTAAAGAAGGGGGATTATGATTAAGATGAACATGCAATTATTAATCTCAGCAATTGTGTTAGGCTTAAGTATGTCTGGGGTCTACTTTCTTTTGACGGTCGGTCTCTCCCTTTGCTATGGTTTGATGCGGATTATCAGCCTTGACCAATTCTTCTACTATGCGCTTGGGGCTTATATGGTTTATACCATTACTTCACTGACCGGCAGCTTCTGGCTGGGGATGATTGGGGCGATGCTCGCCGTGTTGGTGGTGGCATTCGTGGTCGAAAGACTGATTAACAAGCGGGTTTATTCCAAACCAGTCATGTTCTCCATGATCCTGACCTTTGGTGTTAACTTAATGGGCGTAGGATTAATCAAGTATGTTTGGGGGTTAACGCCAAAACCGGTTGCTTCGCCGATTGCGGGACGGGTGATGATTCTGGGGACTGGGGTACCCACTTACCGCATCTTTGTGATTGCCTTAGCCATTGTCGTCTATTTTGCCGTGCAGTATTTCCTGAACAAGACCATTTTGGGAACGGCGATCCGGGCGGGGATTGATGATGCGGAAAAAGTGAAAGCGCTGGGGATTAACATTAGCCGTCTCTTTACCGTTACGTTTATCCTTTCTTCGGTTCTTTCCGCGTTAGCCGGTGTGATTCATGCGCCTTTTGTTATGGTCTCGCCGGAGATGGGGATGACCATTACTGCCTTTGCCTTCATGGTCGTCATCATCGGTGGTCTCGGGAGCATCAAAGGGACCATGGTCTCGGCGCTCATTGTCGGACAGGTTGTCTCTTTAGGGGCGCTGATCTGGGCACCGCTGGCCGAAATGGCTCCGTTCCTCGTCATGATCATTATTCTGCTGATTAAACCGACCGGATTATACGGCAGTAAACTGATGCACCGTTAATGAACGCTTTTCAATCTTAAGCTCAGGAAGTTCTATAATATAACAGTAAAAAAGCCTAAAAACTAGTGATTGAGGAAGTGGTTAAAACGAAAGCGATGGTTTTAAGGGAATTTACCAAACCCTTGGCGTTAGAGGAAGTAGACAAACCGTCCTACGGCCCGGGTGAGGTCTTGCTGAAGGTTAAAGCAGCCGGGGTCTGTGGAACCGATTTGAAGATTCGGGATGGGTTGGTGCCCACGAAAGAACTGCCTTTAATCCCCGGCCATGAGGTTGCCGGTGTAGTTGCGGCCACCGGGGCCGACGTCCAACGCTTTCGTGAAGGCGATGAAGTTTTGGTTTCCTTCTATATTCCTTGTAACACTTGTCGGAATTGTCGTCGCGGCCGCCAGACCATTTGTGAGCGGTTGAAAGGGCGGATCGGTTTTGAGTTTAACGGCGGTTTTGCCGAGTATGTGGCGGTCCCGGAAGACTGCCTGATTCCGAAACCGCCAGCCCTCTCCTTCCAGCAGGCGGCGGTGATTCCGGATGCCTTGGGCACCTGTTACCATGTTTTGGTCCGCCGGGCTCAGGTACAAAAGGGTGACTACCTTGTCATCGTGGGCGGGGGTGGAGGTTTAGGCCTTCACGCCCTCCAAATGGCCAAGGGGCTGGGGGCAGTGGTCATCGGCGTTGATGTTTCGGCGGATAAACTAGAACTAATGAAGTCCTATGGCGCGGATTATGTGATCGACGGACAGGAGAACCCTTCCTGGAGTAAGCTTGTGGTCGAATATATGCAAGGGCGACGGGCCGATCACGTGGTCAACTTCGTTGCCCACCAACCGAGCATCGATGAAGGGTTGAAGGCGACCGGTAAAGGTGGTAAACTAGCTTTGGTTGCCTACAGTAAAGAGGTAAAGTTTAATGCCCTCTACGGACATTTAAACGAGATTGATCTGTTGAGCACCCGGGCCGCGACCAAAGAAGACATCCAGGAATGCCTGAAACTAGTGTTGGCGAAGGAAGTCGAAACGGTCATCAGTGATGTTATTAGCCTAGAGGATCTGAATTATGGTCTCCAGCTGATAAAAGATGGTAAACTTAAAGGGAGATTGGTAATAGATCTGGAATAGGTTGATTATATTATTTTTGTAAAAAATAAGTAGTGTGGGTGAAAAGACATGGTGAGCCTTGATCTTAAACCGGTTGCAACCGTGAATACTTCAACCCGGATTATCGAACAGTTTATTGAGATGCTAAGAACCAATAAACTGAAACCAGGTAATTGTCTCCCTTCGGAAACAAGTTTAGCGAAAAGTTTGGGGACCAGCCGGGCAACAATCCGGGAGGCGCTGAGCGGTCTGAAAGCGCTTGGCGTTTTGGAGTCGATCCCAGGAAAGGGTAATTTTATCAAAAAACCGAATGTCCACTATGAGATCGATCATATAATCGATGCGGTCCGGACGCGCATGACCTATCTGGAAGCCTTGGAGGCCCGGCGAGCGATCGAAGGTGAGATCTGTTTCTTGGCCGCGAAACGACGGACCGAATCCAGTCTGCGCGAGATCAAAGATTCCCTGGAAAAATGTAAACACGTCAAAACCGTGGACGAATTCATCAACTTGGACTATGAGTTCCATTTAGCGCTAGCGAAGGCTTCAGATAACCGGCTTTTTATCCAGTTTATTAAGGAAGCTTTGCTGAAGTTGGAACATCCGTATTACAACATTATTCGTCTCGCGGAGGACGATTCATCTTCGGTGGAACGTTTGTTTGGGAAATCCTACGACGATCATGATGCGATCTACGAGGCAATTGCAAAGGCCGACGCCAGCCTTGCCCGGAAATGCATGATCAACCATCTGCAAGCCGCCAAACAGAAGTTTACCGAATATAATGAACGCTCGCTTAATTAAGCGGGGCTAGCCAGGGAAAAATGGGAAAAATGCTGTTAAAAAGGGCGAAATTTCGTTAAAAAAAACGAAACAAAAACTTAACACTGTCAAGCTGTCAGACAGCTTGACAAGTGGCGGATTTTAAAATATTATAGACTTGTCCAAGGGAGCAACTGAAGCAAGACACCCACTACTAAATAAAGCAAGGTTTGCTACATGATCGTTGTAACGGAAGCTGCTCAGAAGATCTGATTGCCAAGAAAGGCGAAGACCACATATTTTTTTACACTAAAGTTGTCAGACAGCAAGACAGCAAGACTAGACACCGAAAAGCAAGAAACAGAACAGACTAAGACCTAAAGGATGCACTAAACAGCGGAGAACCAGAAGACGCAGTAAAAGATGGAAGAAGACGCAAAAGAAGATTGAAGAAGACTAGCCGATTGAAGATTTGCTTTAGAATTGAGGGTTTTCGCCAGAGGTTTACCGCAAGAAGAGTCGACATCAACTAGGTACATCTACAGTTCGTGCTTGAAATGTTGCAAAGGAGGTTCTCGCGGATGGACCCAACAGTACTACTTATTGCGGCCTTGGACACCAAAGAAAAAGAGGCTGCATATCTAAAGCGGAT
>DUQQ01000052.1 GCA_012837705.1 Hydrogenispora sp. | reverse complement strand
GTGTTAACTGACAGGTTCTAAGGGTCAGGTTTTACCTTCTCAACTCATACGAGTCCCCCCGCAACTTATCCCGCGTATTCAGTTTTTCACAAAAAAGCGCTCCCTGGCAAGGAACGCACTTCTTCATCATTCTTATTGATGTTCTCGCGTTGCTTCCCTACGACAGTGTTAACTGACAGGTTCTAAGGGTCAGGTTTTACCTTCTCAACTCATACGAGTCCCCCCGCAACTTATGCACTTTTTAAACACCTTAATACTACTACTCGCGATCTTCTTTGTCAAGTTTATTAGCATATGGTGCAATATACTAGATTATAAGCGTTTTAATTTGTTTTCAACCATGCTTATCAATTAACTTTCTCCATTAATCAGAATGAACGCTTATCGCGAACCGTAATTAAAACTATAATTTGCTATAGTTATCATATAATCCCTACATTGATCATTTTATCCTTTCATGTTACAATACATTAACCCAAAAAGAAAAATTGGAGGGTTTCAACATGGACATTTTTTATCCGAAGAAGCGCCGTATAATGCAGTTGCTGATCCTCGCCGTCCTTACGGTCTTTTTCGCTATTACCCCAGCCGCCCAGGCGGATATGGTACAGGTCGGCGAGCCGATCGTCACCCCCGGATGGGATCTCTCCCTTCCTTCGATCGCCGAAACATATAAAGACTACTTCATGATTGGTAACGTGATGAGTACCTACCAAACAACCGATGGCGAACTGACCGCCATGTATAAACACCACTACAACTTAGTAACGGCCGAAAACGATATGAAACCGCAGTATTTAAGTCCGGTAAAAGGTCTATATTACTTTATCAATGCGGACACATTAATCCGTTGGGCGGAAGCGAATAACATTAAGGTTCACGGCCATACCCTCGTCTGGCACTCCCAGTCGGCGGCTTGGCTCACCACCGGTGCAGACGGCAACCCACTCACCCGGGCGGAAGCCAGAGCAAATATGGAAGAATACATCACCAATGTCGCCGGACACTTCCGGGGCAAAGTGATCTCCTGGGACGTGGTGAACGAAGCCTTCGCCGATGGGTCCGGTCTTCCCGCCGACTGGAAGGATGCGCTGCGTAAAGATTCTCCTTGGTATCTTGCTTACGAAAATGGTGCCGACCAGAGCAAGGGCGAGAGCGGTGCCGACTACATCTACGACGCCTTTGTCTTTACACGTCTCACCGACCCGGAGGCCACCCTGTTCTATAACGACTATAATGAGACCGACTCATGGAAACGGGAAGCCATGGCCATGATGGCTGAAGAGCTCAATGCAAAATGGAAGACGGACAAACGTAATACCCAGCCTGATCGGTTGCTCATCGAAGTCCTGGGAATGCAAGCCCACTACTGGACCGCCAGCTTAAATGTGTATGCTGTCGAAGCCGCGATTACCCGCTTTATCAAAGCGGGGGTAAAAGTCGCCGTTACCGAGCTTGACATTCCGTACGGTTCCTGGACCAACCAGCATTCCACTCCTCTCACCGAAGAGGAAGAGTTGCTCCAAGCGCGCCTCTATGCCCAGTTGTTTAAGGTATATAAACAGTACGCACCCCACATTGAACGCGTCTCTTTCTGGGGCAAGGCGGATTCCCAAAGCTGGCGTGCAAAGGGCAGCCCGTTGCTCTTTGATCGGACGTTTGCCGCCAAGCAAGCCTACTATGCCGTCATCGACCCAGAGGGTTTTCTGCGTGCCAACCCGTAATTCCCTAGGGGAAGGGCTTTGACTTGAATTAAGGCCACCAGCTTTGCAAGGCGATAAAAAGGGGCTGTTTCCGGATGTTTCCAGTTACAGCCCCGTCTCTACTTCTTCGAGCAGCCTGATCACTTCGGAAATATTGATCCCTTTTTCCTTGGCAATCCTTGAAATATCATCATACTCGTACTTGGAGCGGCGCACCCCGTACCCAACGGAATCCTTGCGCCGTACTTTACCGTAGGGGGTTTGTAATGTTGTGAAACTACGCTCCAGGACATAGCGGTTGCAAACCACTTCCCGGATCCCGATGGTGGTCGTGTACTTGAATATTGTGCTCACGATCTTTTCCCGATCCTGGTCACGGCAGAGTATATGGATAAGCGTTCCCGGGCGGGATTTTTTCATGCCCGCGGGTACTGTAAAGACTTCAAGTGCACCGGCCGCAAAGAGTCTGTCGATGGCAAAACCGATTTCCTCCGCCGTCATATCGTCCACATTACAGTAGAGCGCAAACACTTGGTCCCGTTTGCCCTCTGTTTCACCAAGGAAAACGCGTACACAATTGGCCGCGGCAAAATCCTTCTTACCCATACCATAACCGATTGCCTTGATTTTGATAGGCGGCATCTCCCCAAAGGAGGTGGCAAAATGCTTCAGCAGTGCGGCACCGGTAGGAGTACAAAGCTCGCCCTTGATCCGGCCGCCGTAAATCGGAACACCGCGCAGAATATGGGCTGTGGCCGGTGCCGGAACCGGAAGGATACCGTGCGCGCAGCGCACATGACCGCTGCCCACATGAACTGGGGAAACAATAACCTGCTCGGGCGCAATCTTCTCCATGAGCAGACAAACGGCTGTAATGTCCGCAAGGGCGTCCATGGTACCGACTTCATGAAAATGGATATCGGATATCGGAACACCATGGACGTGACTTTCCGCCTCCGCGATCAGGGCATAAACCGCCAAAACGTCCGTCTTCACTTTGGGCGAAAGCTTCAGGTTCATAATAATATGTTCAATTTCGTCCATCCCAATATGGTGATGTGTATCCCCGGCCTTTGCCATGCGTTCGTGTTCATGGTCATGGGTGTGTTCCTGCTCAAGCCCTTGGTCGTACCCGTGATCATCCTCATCTTCGCGCATGTCCCCAGCAGATTCCGCTTGACCGTCAACAGTCACTATGACCTGCGTACCTTTGATACCACCTTTGGTAGAACTCTCTTTTTTTACGCCTACGCCGGGAAGGCCTAGACCGTTCAGTTCGGCCAGGAAAGATTCCTGATCGGGTAGAAGCTCCAACAAGGCCGCGGTCAGCATATCGCCAGCAGCACCCATACTACAGTCAAAATAGAGGGTTTTCATTACGCTTTCGCCTCCATATGATTGATCAGGCTTGCCAGATATCCAGCTCCGAAGCCATTATCAATATTAACAACGGAGACACCGCTGGCACAAGAATTAAGCATGGACAGCAGCGCAGACACCCCGCCGAAGGCCGCCCCGTAGCCGACGCTTGTCGGTACCGCGATCACCGGACAGTCTGCAAGGCCGCCGATCACACTAGCCAGGGCACCTTCCATGCCGGCAACGGCGATGATGACACTTGCCCCCATTATGTCCTCGAGATGGGCAAGCAACCGGTGCAACCCCGCGACGCCCACATCATACAGTCGAAGCACTTCATTGCCAAGAACCTCCGCCGTAAGCGCCGCTTCCTCCGCTACCGGCATATCACTGGTCCCCCCGGTAGCCACGACGATCTTTCCGATCCCGTCCGGTTTCGGCATTGGACCGATAATACCGAGTTTTGCAACAGCATAGTAATTAAAATCATCCGTTACGGCTTTCTGGATCTTTTCCGCGGCTTCGGCGGACAGTCTTGTAATGAGGATGGTGCTTTGTCCGTTTCTGCGCATGGTGTCAACAATACCAATCATCTGCTCCGGCGTTTTCCCCGCCCCGTATATGACCTCGGCCACACCTTGCCGTAACGGGCGGTGCAGATCAACTTTGGCAAAGCCAAGATCGGTAAAGGGCGCCGTCTTGAGTTTCAACACGGCATCTTCCACAGATATGCTGCCCTTACGCACCGCTTCAAGGATCTTTTTGACCGTATTATTCATTTCGCGCCTCCAAATCGAGCGTCACCGCGCTGTAATATTGTTTTAGCTCCCGTACGATCCGCACTCGGTTTTTTAAAACCTTTTCCATTTGGGAAGCCGGAATTTGCAGTTTGGCGGCAGTGCCGGACATCCGGATCCGAAAAGCGGTAAAACCAAGGGAAAAGAGAAAATTCTCCGCGCGCTCCGTGCGTTCCAGTTTTTCTTTGGTGATCGGTTCTCCCGTTGGGATGCGCGTGGAAAGGCAAGCGTAGGCGGGCTTGTTCCATGTAAAAAGCCCAGCTTCCCGCGCACGCCGGCGTATCTCCTCTTTGCTCAGGCCGCATTCCCGCAGGGGCGAACGAATGGATAATTCTTTAAGAGCCCGCATCCCCGGGCGGTCCCCCGGATCATCAGAAGCATTCGTCCCGTCCAGCAGAATGTCATATCCATCCGCCGCCGCTTGTTCTAAAATTTTGGCGAAAAGCATTTTCTTGCAAAAATAACAACGGTCTACCGAGTTTGCTCTGATTTGCGAGCAGCGCAGCACATCAACCTCGATCACCGTCAGCGCCACGCCAAGCTGCTCCGCCAGCCGTTTTGCATCATCCAGCTCAAACTGGGGCTGAAAAGCGGATTTGGCATAATAGGCATGGACCTTTGCCCCATAATTGACGGCTGCATACAACAAGTATGCCGAATCAACGCCCCCCGAAAAGGCGATTGCAACCCGAGGATGAACTTGAAAAAAAGCGGATAATTCCATGTGACACCCCATCTACGAACGTGACTTTCGTCACCGTTATGTTCATTCTAAAGAAGGGCAGCCCCGCAAAAACAGCGCCGCCCCCATTTTCTCTGTCTTACTTTTGCTTGAGTAATGCCGCCTTCAGAACACCCTTCGGATCTTTGATGAGGAGAAGCGCCAGCCAAATAATCAGCCCCAACGCCACAACGGAAAGCCCTAAATAAAGATCATTCAGGATTTCAATGGGTGTCGGCGTAAAATACTCCGCTTGTAACTCAGCGTAGCCGAAGAACGCATCCACCAGCCACATCAACGCAGCGCCCCAATACATCCAACAGAGAACGCTAACCTTCATCCCATCCGCGGGTGCGTTTTTGTACCAAATAACCGTACTGATAATCGCCGCAAAAACTGTTGTCAGTAACGTCACATCCAACCCTCCCTAATCTGAAGCTGGTTGTACTTTCAGCGCCTTTTTCTCCATCGTGTTCGTTACAAGCAATATAACACCCCAGACGGCGGTAACGAGGACGGCCATGGACACGCCGACAGTCGCCATCTCAGTAAGCATCTCCGAAGCCGCCGCCGGGTCAGAAGCTGCGGTCAGAAACGGGAACCACGGCACCACCTCGCCGTGCCATACATGCTCAAAGGCAAGGAGAGCCGATCCGCCCCAGAGCATATTGTTAAGCCATTTCAGCTTAACGGAGAATGGAATTTTGCGTTCTGTCCCGCGGCTTTTGTTGTCGGGATCAACCTTCAGGTCTGCCGATTCGCTTTCCTTCAATCTTACAGCTTTGGTGATCACCGTTGTGGCCACGGCTTCCGCAACCGGGACAACAAAACATGCCATTTGTACAACCTCCTTGTAATGAAAAATTCATGTGCGGTATCGCGCCAAAGATACCATTGTACCCATACATACAAAAAAGGCATACGGTTCTTCTTCTGAAAAACCGTATGCCTTCAATAGCATACCTTCAACGCCTAATACTGCACATAAGGAAGACTTGAACGCTTCTGCGCCCGTAGTCCGCTTCATTCGGACCAGTACGAACATTATATTAAAAGAACTCAAGTTCGTCAAGGCTTGAAAGCTATACTGGGCTAAGCAAAGCCTCGTCTGCCGCCCTGTAAAACACCCTCCAGCAAAACATCGATGACTAAGTGCTTTCTAATGACACTACTTTT
>DUQQ01000099.1 GCA_012837705.1 Hydrogenispora sp. | reverse complement strand
TTTAACGCCCACCGGTAACTTCACATATAATGGGTTGAAAGCAAGGCGCAAAAAAGGAAATATGAAGGTGGATTCGGATGCAAAACACGTTTACCGCCATCAGGTCCCAACACTTTTACGATTTTTACCAGGCCTTTCCGAACGCAGCCCGTCAAGACCTCTGCCATGGCTGCGACGGCACGTCGACATCAGCGGGCGGGGTTTTTGCCCCGGTTTGTCTCTTACCCGGGGAACTGGCTTTTCTGCAGGAAAAAACCGCAGAACTTCACTTAGAACCAACATTAGATCGGATCATTACCCCCCACGGGATTATCTACAGCTTGACCCCGGTCGCAGTCTGTCCCTACCGGCGGCCCAGCCCTTTTTTCTTCGAAAAGGAAGCCCTCCCCAAACCGGTGGAATGCACCATCTATCCCCTGAGCTTTAGCCGCCAGGGTAGCGATGAATTACGGATCAGTCCATACTGCCGACGGCAGGCCACCTTTCGCAAGAATGGTTTTTTGGCAAAAGTAAAAGTTGCCATGGCCGTTTACATCCTACCGTATTTAGAAGAATCCTGGCTCCGCCACCGGAATACGCTGAATTTTCCGCTTGATCTTGATAGTTACCGCCGGTTAAAAAGCCAAAAGGCCGGCCAACCGATCACACTTAAAGAGTTCCAAGCGTGTGCCGTGGAAGATTTCAACTAGAGAGCCTTTTCTGTCCGCGTCGGTGGTGAGTATGATCCGGATTTACTTGGGTTAGGATCAAGGGGGAAGGGAAAAACCGGCGCATGAAGGAGGAGGCTGGTGGGGAAAAAAATTTTAATCGTCGAAGACGAACCGGCGATCTCCCGTGTCTTACAAGCGTACTTGAGCAAAGCCGGTTACCAAGTAGAAGCAGCCTTTGACGGAGAAGAAGCGCTCCGCCAATTCACCTCCGCCCAACCGGACCTGGTCCTCCTCGATGTAATGCTTCCGGGGACCGACGGCTGGAGCATTCTCCAGTACATCCGTCGGCGCAGCTCCTGTCCGGTGATTATGCTAACCGCGCTGGGAGAAACCAAGCAAAAACTGGCCGGTCTCAACCTGGGTGCCGACGACTATATCACCAAACCCTTCAACGCGGAAGAAGTAGTGGCCCGGGTGAACGCGGTTTTACGCCGTCCCCCCCAGCTCCTGGAGCACGACGGAAGCAGGCAGTACGGAAGCCTGAAGATCGACTTTGCGGCCCATACCGTCTCTTTACACGGGACCGAACTCTCCTTTATCCCCCGGGATCTGGCCCTCCTCCTTTTTTTGGCCCGCCACCCCAATCAGGCCTTCCGCCGCGAACAGTTGATTGAAGAAGTCTGGGGCCTGGATTATGAAGGGAGTGACCGGGCGGTTGATCTGGCCATCAAAAGAATCCGCAAAGCCCTTCGCCATTGGCCGAAAAATGAAGGGGAAGTAAAGACTTTACGGGGAGTGGGGTATCAGTTCTGTGTCTACCGATAACACCCGGCGTCAGCCACTACTCCGTTACTGGACAACCCGTTACCTGCTCACCCTCTTTATTGGTCTCCTCTTGATCGGTGTCCTTTCCACCTTCTGGCTGCGCCGGAATGCGGTGCAACGCCGCCTCGTCAGCTTAAAGGCTTTGGCCGCCGGGACGGCAGAACGGGCCGTCGGAGCCGGCGGGAGTTTACGGATTGACCGCACCTTAACCGGAGAAATCGAACGCAGCCAGCGCTTACTCGGTCTGGGGACGGATCTGTTCCTCTTCATCGTCAATCCAGAGAACCGCATTGTTTACAGTACACCGAGCCGACCACCCCTGGCGGTTCTGCAGAGTATCACCATCCCTTCTTATTTAGAAGTAGGCTTCCAGCAACTTCGAATTGGCCCCCAATCCCGCTTTTACATCCTGAAGCAGACCATCAAAGCAGGCGAGCGGTGGATCGGTGCCGTCTATGTGATCTACCCCCACCGCCAGATCAACACCAGCCCCGAAGAGTTGGAATTCTTGTTTTTCATGTTGGGGAGTTTGGCGGCCTTAGGGTGGGGCGTTATCTATCTGCTCACCCGTCATTTATCCCGACCCATCCAGAAGGTGGCGGCGGCAGCCCGGCAAATTGTCGAAGGTGACTACCGCCTAACATTGGATCCGAATGTCCATGAAACCGAGCTTTACGAGTTAATCCGGGCTTTCAATGATATGACGACCCGTTTACGCGAATTAGAGGCCCTCCGGACGGAGCTGTTGGCTGGCGTCACCCACGAACTGAAGACGCCCGTGGCGGCCATCAGCGGGCTCTTACAGGCGGTCCGGGACCAAGTCGTCACCGGGGCGGAAGCCCAAGAGTTTCTAGCAATTGCCGCAAAAGAAACCATCCGCCTGCAGCGGATGATCGAAGATCTCCTTGCCTTCAACGCCTTTGCCGCTGGTGAGATCCGGATCGAAAAGACCCTTTGCCCGCTCAATACTATAGTCCAAGAAATCGCCGACCAATGGTTACTGGGGAACGACGGGAAACCGGTCACAATCAAAGTCCAACCCCTACCGGAAGATCGAAAGATCGCCACTGACCCGCTGCGCCTCCGCCAGATCCTCTACAACCTCTTTACCAACGCGCAGCAGGCCCGACCCACCGGGAGCGTAATCGCGGTGACCATCGACGAAACCAAGGATGAGATCCGGATCAACGTCAAAGACAACGGACCCGGTATCTCCATAGCGGAGCAAGGGTTGATCTTCGAACGTTTCTTCCGGGGCGGGGCCAAAAAAGACCGGGTGCGGGGGATGGGGTTGGGTTTGCCCTTCAGTAAAATGATGGCCCAAGCTCTCGGGGGCGATCTTTATCTGAAAAGTACTTCTGCTCTAGGCACAACATTTACCTTAACATTAAAAAAACACCCCTAGCTGGATACCGTCGTTTACACTTTTCGTTTTGACACACGGCGGACATCTTGATCTGATAAACTACCCGTAACAAAGGGAAGGAGTGTGAGCAGTACAAATGAGCTTACGGACGTTGTCATTAAAGCATAAGGTCGTAGTTGTTGTGATCATCCTTAGTCTCGTTTCGGGGTTGTTCATCGGCTTTCGCCAATTCTTATCCGACCCCAGCGGCAATGTGGTCGCGAGTGTAAACGGGGAAAAGATCACGAAAGATGAATTATACCAACTATTACTGAAGCAGGCTGGTCAGCAAGGTTTGAACCTTTTAATTGCCCAAAGGATCGTTGACTTGGAAGCAAAAAAGCAGAAGATTACGATCTCTGATGCAGAGATCAAAGAAGCGCTGGAAGAGTACTACGACCACTACGGGGGGGAAGAAACCTTTACCCAGATCATTGAGATGAGTGGTACTTCCTTAGCCGAAGTGAAAAAGAACTTAGTCAGTACGATGAAGATCAAAAAACTGCTGGAACCGAGGATCAAGGTAACCGAAGAAGAGATGAAAGCCTTCTTTGAAGAGAACAAGGAAGACTTCGCCCAGGAGGAACAGGTCAAAGCCCGCCATATCCTGGTTGCCACCGAAAAAGAAGCTCAAGAAATAAAGGACAAGTTGGCCAAAGGGGAGGACTTCGCCGCCCTGGCCAAGGAATACTCCACCGATGATTCAACAAAAAACAACGGTGGTCAGCTGGGCTTCTTCAACCGCGGGGACATGGTTCCGGAATTCGAAAAGGCCGCATTCGCCCTGGCCGTTGGTGAAATCAGTGCCCCGGTAAAAACCGAATACGGTTACCACCTGATTAAAGTGGAAGAGAAAAAAGAAGCGGCCGCCCCCAATTACGAAAAAAGCAAAGCCGACATCAAGGAGTATTTATTCAACCAGAAACTACAACAGGAATATAACCCCTGGTTACAAGAGGTCTCCGCCGATTACGAGATCAAAAACTTCTTAACCACAACGCCGTAATTTTCGTCTTGCCCCTTGGGGCGAACGATGCCACCAACTACCTCTTAGTGAAAAGTTGGAGTGAAGCAGACTTCCTCCAACTTTTTCTTTTCTCCCCGTTAACTCCCCCTCCTTCAACCCCGTAACGCCTCCTTTGCACCCCATAGAAAAAACCAGGTGCTTATTCTCCCGGTGTCAAGACGTCGTAACCGCCAAAGCAGTAGTCATACGCAAAGGAAGTTTAACATATTTATACGGAAATAATGTATTTTTATCATTGCCAACCGCCCCAGAGTCGGTTATAATTAAGAACAATAACGTTCAGGAAACAACTGGGAGGGGAGACCAATGATTAAAGTCGGCATTGTCGGTGCCAATGGTTATACCGGCGGTGAACTAATCCGCCTCCTTTACCAACATCCGGAGGTAACAATCCACGCCCTGGCCTCCCGTTCGCAGGCCGGACGGCAAGCGTGGGAGCTTTTCCCTGCTTTACACGGTACGGTCCTGGGCGAAGCACCCGTACTGGCCTTGGAAGATCCCCGCTTGTACGAATGCGACCTGGTTTTTTTGGCCGTTCCCCATGGCGTGGCCGCCGAAATGGCGCCGGACTTTTTAAACGCAGGTGCGAAAGTCATCGACCTGGGGGCCGACTTCCGCTTTAAAGACCCGGCCCTGTACGAAGCCTGGTATAAAGTCGCCCATCCGGCCCCCGAGTTACTAGCCGAAGCCGTCTACGGTTTACCGGAATTAAACCGCGAAGCGATCCGCGGTGCCCGGTTGATCGGCAATCCCGGGTGTTACCCCACCGCTATTTTACTTGGCGTCGCTCCTTTGCTGGTCCATGATCTTTTAGCCTCGCCACTAATCATCGCCGATGGGAAGTCAGGAGTTTCCGGCGCCGGACGTTCTCCCCGCTCGGATCTGCATTTTGCTGAAGTCACTGGCGATTTCCGCGCCTATGGCCTCCCTTACCACCGGCATATTCCCGAGGTGGAAGTTTATGCGGAAAAGCTGGGGAAGAAAGCGTGCAAAGTCTCCTTCACCCCGCATCTGGTCCCAATACCCCGGGGGATCTTGATGACCTTACACTTAGCGGGGAAACCGGGAGCCACCACTGCGGATTTAACCCGTGTGTTCCAGGATTTCTATGCGGATGAACCGATGGTCGCTGTGCTACCGGAGACCGCTCTTCCCCACACCAAAGCCGTTTTTGGCTCCAACCGCTGTCACCTTAGCGTCCGGGTGGACGAACGGACCGGCCAGATCATCGTCCTTTCCGCCCTCGACAACTTAGTCAAAGGTGCCGCCGGTCAGGCGATCCAAAACATGAACATCCTGTTTGCACTCCCGGAAACGACCGGCCTGACCGAGCTGGGAATTTGGCCGTAGGCTCCGCCTTTCCCGCTGGGGCCGGCAAATATGGATAATGAGGTGAAAGATATGAATCCTTTTGCACAAATAGCGGGCGGCGTAACCGCACCCCAAGGCTATCTTGCTTCTGGTCTGGCTTGTGGCCTTAAAAAATCCGGCAAACCCGACCTGGCCTTAGTTTATTCCGAACCGGTCGCCACCGGGGCGGCCGTCTTTACCACCAACAAAGTTAAAGCGGCTCCGGTTTTGGTCAGCCAGGAACACCTGACGCACCAACATAAACGGGCAGTCATCATCAACAGCGCCAATGCCAACGCCTGTGTCGGCCCCCGGGGGAAAGAAGACACCATGACCATTGCCTGCGCCCTCGCCGACTTATTGCAAGCCACTCCCGCCGAACTCTTCCTGGCGTCCACGGGGGTGATCGGCGTTCCCTTACCGGTACCACCAATCTTGGCCGCCCTTCCAACCTTAAAGGAAAACCTCTCGGCGGCGGGAGGAAACGACGCCGCGCGCGCGATTATGACCACCGATACCTTTACCAAAGAATACGCCGTGGCCTATCAGCACGACGGCCGTGAAATCCGTATCGGCGGAATGGCGAAAGGTTCAGGCATGATCGAACCCAACATGGCCACCATGCTGGCGGTGCTGACCACCGATGCGCCGGTTCCCCAAGCGGTCCTCCAACAGACGCTCCGCGCCGTGGTCGACCGGACCTTCAACCGCATTACCGTCGACGGCGATACCAGTACCAACGACTCGGTTTTCCTTTTGGCCAATGGGGCCGCCGATGGACCGCTGATTAACGAAGGACCGGCTCTGGACGCATTTACACAGGCCCTCGAAGAAGTCTGCCGTCATTTAGCCTGGATGATCGTGAAAGACGGTGAAGGGGCGACCAAGTTTATCTCTGTCAAGGTCACCGGGGCCCGAAGCGAACAGGAAGCCGTGACCGCCGCCCGGGCCGTGGCCAACTCACCCCTGGTGAAGACCGCCTTTTACGGTGAAGATGCCAACTGGGGCCGGATCTTAGCAGCCGTTGGTTACGCCGGGATTGATTTTTCCCCGGCCCAAACCCAGATCCACCTGGGAGATCTGTTGGTCTACGACGGCACCGGTCTCTCCTTTGATGAAGAAGCGGCCAAACGGATCCTGCAAGAAAAGGAGATTACGGCTGCGATCAACCTAAACCAAGGCGGAGCGACCGCAACCATCTGGACCTGCGATCTCTCCCCAGAATATGTACAGATTAACGGTAGTTACCGTTCGTAAAGGTTCTTTTGGGCAAAAAGGGGGTATCACGATGGAAGCGTTTCAACAACGGGCCCAGGTGTTAATTGAGGCCATTCCGTACATCCGGAGTTTTCACGGGAAAACCTTTGTCATTAAATACGGCGGAAACGCCATGATCAACCCGGAGATCAAAAAAGCCGTCATGCTCGATATTATTCTCCTGAAATACCTCGGTCTCAACCCGGTGATCGTCCACGGCGGCGGCCCCGAGATCTCCGAGATGCTGAAAAAAGTCGGGATCAAAAGCAGTTTTCATCAGGGGTTACGCATTACCGACGCCGACACCATGGAGATCGTCAATATGGTGCTGGCGGGTAAGATCAACAAAGAACTGGTCTCCTTGATTAACCAGTTTGGCGGGAAGGCCGTCGGCCTTTCCGGGCAGGACAGCCAGCTCCTGGTCGCCCGGAAAAAGCGTCTCGACAACGAGCAGGTTGATCTGGGTTTTGTCGGGGAAGTGGAAGCCATCCAACCAGAACTATTACATATATTGATGGAAAAGAGCTATATTCCCATCGTGGCGACCATAGGCGTGGGAACCGACGGGGAAATCTACAACATCAATGCCGATACGGTCGCCGGTGAGTTGGCTGCGGCATTAAACGCCGAAAAATTGATTATTCTCACCGATACGGAAGGGATTTATGAAGACCCCCAAGACCCGTCCTCCCTCTTATCGATGATCAACATTGAAAAGGCCCGGACGATGATCCGCCGCGGGCAGATCGAAGGAGGAATGGTCCCGAAGGTCGAGGCCTGTATCTACGCCTTACAACATGGGGTCAGCCGCACCCATATTATCGACGGCCGCCGATTCCACACCCTCCTTTTGGAGGTCCTAACCGACCAGGGAATTGGCACCATGGTGGTATAGTGCGAAACTTAAGCGAGAGGAGGCGCTGGAGAAATGGAGATGTCCTCTTGGGTCGAGAGAGCCAATAAGGTCCTGATGAAGAACGTCGGGCGCTTACCGGTGGTCTTTTCCCGGGGTACCGACGCCAAATTATATGATGTTAACGGCCAGGAATACCTGGATTTCCTCAGCGGCATCGCCGTGCATGCCGTTGGCCATTCCCACCCGAATGTGGTGGCCGCCTTAAAGAAACAGGCGGAAAAGCTCATTCATGTCTCCAACTTCTTCTATCTGGAAGAACAGATCCTTTTAGCGGAGAAACTGGCCGCCCTTTCCGGCCTGGAGCGGGTGTTCTTTGCCAACAGTGGCGCTGAAGCCAACGAAGCTGCTATCAAACTGGCCCGCAAATACGGCCGAACCCGGATGGGCGGGAAGTACGAGATCATCACGGCTTACCATTCTTTCCACGGACGGACCATGGGGGCTTTGGCCGCCACCGGACAGCCCAAATACCAGGAGTCCTTCCGCCCGTTGCCCGACGGCTTCCGATATGCCCACTTTAATGAGCTGGACTCCTGGGAAGCGGCGATTACCCCACAAACCTGCGCCGTTCTCCTCGAATTGGTACAGGGGGAAGGCGGCGTTGTTCCGATCGATCCTGCTTTCTTCCACGGGCTGGCCGCCCTTTGCCAGCGCCATGGGCTACTGCTCATGATCGATGAGGTCCAGACCGGACTGGGGCGGACCGGGAAGTTTTTTGCCTGGGAGCATTTGGGGGTCAAGCCGGATATCATGACCTTGGCCAAGGCGCTGGGGGGCGGCCTTCCCCTCGGTGTGATGCTGGCCAAAGAGGAGGTGGCCGCCGCCTTCGAGCCCGGCGACCACAGTACCACTGTGGGCGGAGGCGGGATGGCCTTTGCCGCTGCTTTAGCTATCCTCCAAACCATGGAAGAGGAAAAGTTACCGGAGCGGGCTGCCCATTTAGGGGCGGAGTTAAAGGCCGAATTCCAGTCCTGGCAGCAAGAACTCACCATCATCAAAGAAGTCCGCGGCTGGGGACTGCTCCTCGCCCTTGAACTTTCCATCCCCGCCCAACCGGTGATGCGGGCCTGCCTCGAACAAGGGCTGATCATCAACGCGGTATCGCCAACGGCGCTACGCTTACTCCCCCCGTTGAATATCAGCAAAGCGGATCTGGACCGGGGCCTCACCATTTTAAAACAGGCCTTAGCCACAGCCGCAAAATAGTAAAGTATTAAGTTTAAACTAACCCTACTTTATTGAAGTAGGGTTTTTTACCGATCAGAGGATTAGACATCGTTGGTGTTCGGGGCCCATTGGTACCGGTCATTACTTTATAATTAATGGCATTAATGTCGAACACGAAAGCTTATATTCTCGAATTTTCTGACAAGGCGCGCGGCGGGAAGATCCTTTTTTGATCAAAGTTTGTAAACACCCACATAAAACCAGGAAAGCTATAACGAAGATTTTTGTTAATACTTTAGGGTATTATGCCGATAAATTGGATATATAGCTGTTTTCCGTTATTATCTTTTATTTAATACATAAAAGTAAAAAAAAGGGGGCACTATCTTGTCTAAAAAAAGAACCACCTCATTATTCTATAAGGTAATGCTAGTCTTGAATGCTTTCATTATCATCCCTGCTTTAATTATCTGTGTTATTGTTTATCGCCAGTTTAC
The DNA here is from genome assembly GCA_012837705.1 of Hydrogenispora sp. GTDB lineage: Bacteria > Bacillota > UBA4882 > UBA10575 > UBA10575 > Capillibacterium. The sequence goes on along the minus strand of DUQQ01000099.1, from coordinate 1,981 downwards.
AAGGACAATCACCGCTGAAATTCGGGATAAACTGCAACAGGTTAGTGAAGAAAAACAGACCAAATTTAGTTCACAGCTAACCAACCTGCAAAACTTGGCTTACAATTTGGCCCGGGACAATTATGCCCTCGACTGCTTTGCCGAACTAAGAGCCACCAATACCATTGACCCCGACAAAATACGCCGCATCAGTGCTAACTTGGAAAAGATTTACCAACAGGGGCAAGGGGTCTACGAAAACATCGGGTACTACTTTGACGGGCATGTTATTGCCGACGGGATCGGCGGGAAATCGACCCAAGAGATCAACCGTGAGAATAAGACCATCATCAATCTCATTCGACTATCCCCTACCACCAACCGTCCGGTCTTGGTAAACCGCATCAGTTATTATGAAGCGTCATCCGTCGCCAATACCTTTTTTATGGCCATTGAATTAAACAACGTAACCAACGCGATCATCAATAACGGTCAGAATGACACCATGAAAACAATCATTCTCGACGAAACCGGCCTAATCATTGCCTCCGATTACCAAGAATATATCATGACCTATAACTTCAAAACCAACGGCGATGATACAGCCCGGTTTTTTGCTACTATGGAAAACCGCCGTTCCGGGGTGGATTTTCTCACTTGGGAAGGCGAAAGGTACCTCGCGGCTTTTAGTAAAGACCCGGTCCATGGCTTTTATACGGTATCATACATTCCGGTCTCCGAATACAACAGTAAAGTCTACGGATTATTACAGACCATCATTGTCTTAGTCGGCTTCTGTGTGCTCTTAGGGTTCCTCGTTTCCTATCTGTTGACAAAGCGAACAATCGTCAATTCCTTGCGTGTACTGACCAAGGGAATCCAGGATATGAGTAAGGGCGATTTTTCCAACACCATCCAGATCAAGACTACCGATGAGATCGGTCAGATGGGAGCCGACCTAAATGCCATGAGTGAACAGCTTTCAAAGATGATCGGGATCTCCATGGAGACGGCCGAGCAGGTCTGGTCCGGCATGGAGGAGATTGCCAGAGGAAACCAAGATCTTTCTTCACGGTCCCAAGAGCAAGCCGCAACCCTCCAAGAGATCTCATCCACCATTGAAGAAATTACCACCGCTATTCAACAAACCGCAGTCAACTCGGAACAAGCCCGCGAACTCTCCTCCTCGACCCTGGAAGTGGTGGAAGAGAGCGAAGCATCGATCCATGATACGATCGAGGCCATGCACCAGATCAACGAAAGTAGTAAAATGATCGGCGACATCATCAAAGTAGTCAGTGATATTGCTTTCCAAACGAACCTGCTGGCCCTCAACGCCGCGGTAGAGGCGGCCCGCGCCGGAGAACAGGGACGGGGCTTTGCCGTCGTCGCTGCTGAAGTGCGTAATCTAGCCAGCCGGACCGCCGAATCTTCGAAAGAGATTGAAACGCTGATCAACGAAAGTGTAAACCGGGTAAACCGCGGAAATGAGGCCGTGCAAAAATCCAGTGCAATTTTGCAAAAGATCGTCCAGAATACAAAGCGTACTTCCGATGTAATCATGGAGATCGCCGCCGAAATGGGTGAACAGTCCGCCTCAGTAGAGCAGATTCAATCAGCAATCGAACAACTAAACCAAGTCACCCAGCAAAATGCCGCCCTGGCAGAAGAGATCACCGCCGCCAGTTCGGATTTGAGCACACAGGCAACGGAGCTTTCCCAAATGTTGCAAGCCTTCAAAATTCGGGAAACGAAATAACTCAAGCTGAACGCAGAATAATGAGGTGGCGAGTTCCGATCTTCCTTTTGAGAGATTTTCGGGTTATTGGTGCCTGATCCTATCTTTAAGTAGCAAGCCCTGATTGCCAAGGCAATCAGTTGAGTCCGTATAATGGTGTAAAAATGGTTTTCTAAAAAAATAGGAGAGCCATTAACAAATTCCTCAGTTAGAATAGAAGTTGGACAAACCAAAATTCTAAGAGGAGGAATTTGAATGGCTCAA
>DUQQ01000065.1 GCA_012837705.1 Hydrogenispora sp. | reverse complement strand
CAGATGCACATAAACCCGGTCCCTCTGGTGCGTCGGTGGGGCATGATGAAACCAAGCCAAAACAGGACTGAACTCAACCACTTTTAGCTTGTGCTCCGTACTCCGGTACTGCCAGACAATGGTTGGTTGCGCTTTCAGAAAAACTCCACCATTTTCTGCTTCCCCCTCCACATCTCCCGCTTCCCACCATAACCGGTGGCTTTCCCGAAAATCTGCGGGTTTGTGGACTGGAATCTCTACATAATACTCATAATCATCTTCCGTAATGATTTTTTCCGCCAAAATCGTTGCCGTTGGCACCATGTTCGTCGGCACCGATAAAACCGCTTTTTCTCTTTTCTCGACCGTTAAAAGGTACTCCAACTGAACGATAAGGGTTAAATCTTCCCCGTTCAAAAATTGGACCTGTTTCCCTTTTACCCTCGCATACCTGATTTTGTACTTCCTCTTCTCCGCCGAGCGCGCTTCCCTACCCTCTTCCGTCGCCACCCATTCCTTCCAGGGAATTCGTACCCGATAACACTTTTCTTGGCCAGCGTTGTTCACATAGTAAAGATCAAGGGTAATTTGGCCCATACAAAAGAGTTCATTTCTGGCCTTAACCGCCCGACTCTGGACGGCCGTAACCGTCAGTTCCCCAATAATTTTTGCCTTTTCGGGTAACTTAACCCGGGTTTGGCCGCTCCAAATCCGGGTTTCCTGGTGCAAAAGACGCCAGAGAAAAAAACTCTCCCCCTGCCCCACCGGGGCCAATAATACCGGGAATGTTTTCTCTTGGAGCAAGCGCCAGCTAAGTTTGACCGCCAGGAGGGCTTTACCAGGTTCCACCACTTTCCAGGCCTGAAGCTTTGCCTCACCCACCAGTACGCTACCGGCAGGGACTTGCTGCGGTAACAGCACCGAAAGGGGTTCTTTTTTGCGTCCGCCTTTTACAGTCGCGAGTTCTAGTTCCCCCTGGAAATGAATCCCTGCGGGGGTAAGGATGAACCGCTCACCGGTCAGAACCACCTCCACCGGTTCGTCTTCCGGCGCTAAGGGCGACCAATAGATTGTTTCCGTATGCAAATAACAATCGGTGGCGACCAGTTGTTGTCCACGGATCAGTAAACTGTTTTCCGTTGGCGGTAACTGCGGAACCAACAGTTGACGTTCCCAACCCGAGAAACTCAACCCGATACCGTGTTCCAAAACGGCCGTCTCCGTTTGGTCGTGGACCAAAAAATAAAGGGTGGTTGCCATCGCCTGTAATGGTTGACCGCGGATTAACGCGGGTGAACAGACAAGATCCTTTTGGTAAACCACCCGGTCCGTCCAGGTCATTACCGTACCCGCTGCTGTTATGTACTGGATCGTCCGCTTCATTTCTACCGTAAGCTGCACAGTAGACTTTTCCCACCTTGCCACCAGGTCGGTGATGGATAGATCAATGCGGTGGACCTTCGTTCCGAACGGCCAAGGAATTTTAACGATTACTCTGCCGGAGCCGTGCCACCGCTTGACCATTAATTTTGCCCCTCCCGGTAAGCTTTCACTTTATAATGTATATGTAAGGGCAGGACAAAAAAAATACAGGCCTGGAAAATTCGAGGCCTGTATTCCGGGGGAAAGTTGTCTAGAAGTAATATGGGCCATAGGGAGCAGCTACTTGCACCTGTAATTGTTGGGACTCGGTTACTTTGATAAACAGCTCCACGACCACCTTCTGCCTGAGGGTGGTGCTATCCAACAATTCGAAGAGCACCGTCTCGATAATCGGCTTAATCCGTACATCCATCCCCGGCACCGCTCCGGGAATATCCACAAAGGTACTGAAGGGGACATCTTCGCTCTGGTGGATCTCGAGATTATCTTCGTTAATAAAGAAGATCTGTTTATGTACCACCCCTTGGATAATCACTTTATCTTCGATTACTTCCGCCATTAACCGCTCAATCTTGGCTACGATCTCCCGGATCTTAATTGCCGGTTGGGAAAGGGTGATTGTATTCTCGACCAGTAATTGCTTGGTATCTTCACCAACAACCGTATCCAATTTCAGGAGCGCACCAGGACCAAGAACCACGTTGATTTGAATACTTTCCGTTACTTTAACGAAAAACTCAACAACAATCTTCTGAAGTAGCGTCTCTTCATCGAGTAATTCAAAATGAATAAATTCGATCGTTGGTTCGACCACCACATCCATCCCCGTCGTCGCCCCAGGGATATCCAAGAAGGTACTGAACTCCAGATCTTCGGCTTGGTGGTATTCGATATTATCTAAACCGATGAAGAAAATCTGCTTATGGATAATCCCTTGAATAATAACCTTATCATCGATCACTTCAATGGTTAAGTCACGAATTTCGGCGGTAATATCGTCGATCTTCAAGGCCGGGACGTTAAGTGTAACAGTATTTTCGAGCAGTTCCTGTTTGGTCCCTTCACCGATCACTTGGTCCAAACGGACCAGCGGACCAGCACCTTCAACCAGATTAAGCTGGTTGGACTCGGTAACCTTGACAAAAAATTCGACAACAACCTTCTGATGGAGTAAGGACGGCCTGATTAAGGAGAATAGAATTGTCTCAATAACCGGATGAACCTGTATATTCATTCCCGGCTCGGTCCCGAAAATATCGATAAAGGTACTGAACGGGACGTCTTCCGACTGGTGATGGACGATATTATCCTCACCCACGAAGAAAATCTGTTTGTGGAGCACTCCTTGGATGATCACTTTATCTTGGATCAATTCAGTGGTCAAATTCCGGATCTCTGCCGTAATATTCCGAATCTTAATCGCCGGTCGGTCTAAAGTAACATTCGTCTCAAGCAGCAGTTGCTTGGTACCTTCTCCGATGACCACCTCTGCCCGCACCAATGGATCCATTAACCTATCTCCTCCTTCCAATCTTTCTGCAGGAGCCGCTTCCACGGGACTAGGTTGTGTGCACATCGCTTCCAGTTTTTCCACCGCGCCATCTTTTTTTTTTCGAACGACGACGCTCTCCTCATCTTCATCCTCTTCTTCTTCCTTGTTTGCCTGCGAACAGTCGGGCGATACCACCCACTGTTCAGTTCCGCCCCCACCTTCCTCCCTGTACTGGGCGCTCTCTTCTCGTTGGTCTTCTCTCTTTTGCTGTTCCGTGGTCGTTAGTTGTTGCTCCGTCCTTAACTGCTTTTCCGTACGTAGCTGTTCTTCCGTCTTTGGCTGTTCCTCCATTTTTGGCCGTTCTGCTGCCCCCTTCTGGACAATCAAACATACAAATCTTTCGTTCAGAACTTGTTCTTCATCTTCAACTCCTGTTCGTTCCTTTATTCCGCTCTCTTTTTCCGGTTGCTTTTGTCCATTGGGGACCGCGTTTTGTGGTTGACTCGCTTCATCGTCCAATGTATCAGTAGTTAAAAGAAGCTTCTTCCCCCGGTTTTCTCCGGAAATGCTAGGTGTACTGGTGAGACACGCCGGAGAATATTGTTCATCTTCTGTTGTCGTTGAGACGACGTAGTGATCAGCCACGGCCAGATAGCGACGGTGAAGGTGGAAAAACCAGAATGTGCAGAGGGCAATCAAGGCGACAATCGTAACAAAAGCGCCAATGACAAGTGCTAACTCCATGCTCCTGCCCCCTTTAACCTCTCCCCTCGGTTGGCTATTATAATATATGAAACACTCCTGAATTGTGCTCATTTCTTAAAAAGGAAAAATGGGCCTTACAAGCCCATTTTTCCAAACTATTTTGCCAACCGGTTAAGCCCTCACAGGCAAGAGCGGAACAACAGCAAAGATCACATTGGTTACCACTTCAATCGGTACCGGGTTCGGATTCCCATCATTGACCACATCCAGGAGGACAACGGCCTTCTCTACCCGCTCGATACCCGGACCAGATACCTCGGTTACGACCGGAAACTCCCGAACTTCAACTCCAGTTGGAGTTTGGATCGGGGCCCGGACCAGAACCGTCTCCGTGACAATTCCCGGCCCGGTAACGGCGGTCACAACCTGGAAGGGTTCGGGAGCTGGGGTTTCCCCGGTCACTTCGGCATTCAAAACAATGATCTGACGGAGGAAACGGCCATCGGGTGACAGGGTAAAGGAGATGTTTTCAATCTCAACAGCAACGGTAAATGGTGTATCTGGAGTAATTCCAGGGACATTCACCAGTATGGAGAAGGGAATCTGCTCCGTCACCGAACGTACCACACCATCTTCACCGACGAAGAAAACCTGTTTATTAATGATCCCGTCGACTAACACTGCATCATTGAAGACCACCCGCGCCCGTAGATCGGTGATCACCCCTTGTACTTCCTTTATTTTTACCGCCGGTTGCGGCAGTTCAACAACGTTCTCCACGATAATCTGTTGACGGCCGGTAACAATTCCCGCGGGTGGAACCACCACTTCCACCACCACATTGCGGACAACCGGGACCGGAATTCGCTCCCGTCGCTCGACCAGGATTTGCCGGAGCCCCTCCCCGATCACCTGCTCTAATTTGAAGAGGGAAAAATCGCCGGTCACCAGAGGAACTTGGATGGTCTCCGTAACAATCGCATTAAACAGCACAATTACTTTTTGCCGGACGGTAGTTTCGGTTTCTAGGTTAAAGAGAATCGTCTCGATCCGGGGCTGGATCGTAACGTTCAACCCAGGCAACGCACCAGGCAGATCGATGAAGAGACTGAAGCGCAGATCCTCCGCTTGATGGTATTCGATATTATCGGTACCGATGTAAAAGATTTGCTTATGGATCACACCTTGGATAATCACTTTATCCGGAATCACTTCCGCGACTAAACTCCGTACTTCACCGACAATCTCCCGTACTTTAATGGCGGCACGCTCTAAAGTTAAGACCGCTTCGTTTAAAATCTGCTTTTGTCCTTCCCCGATCACCTGCTCGACTTTGAACAAGGGACCAGTCCCGATGGCAACCCGCTCTTGGATTGCTTCGGTTGCTTTGACAAAAACCTCAACTACTACTTTCTGCCTTAACTCAGTAGTTGATAATAGCTCAAAGAAGATCCCTTCAATCCTGGGGTGAACCTGGAGGTCAACCCCCGGAACCACCCCGGGTAGATCGAGGAATAAACTGAAAGGCACATCCTCCGCTTGGTGGCGAGCATTATTCTCCAGATCCACAAAGAAGATCTGTTTATGGATTACTCCTTGGATGATCACCTTGTCGGGGATGACCTCGGTTTCCAGATCCCGAATTTCACCGCGGATTTCATCCACTTTTAGAGCAGGCACGGTTAAAGTAAGCAGATTTTCAACAAGCTCCTGTTTGACCCCCTCACCGACTACCCGCGGTAAAAGCAGTAAAGGACCGGTTCCCAGCGCGAGGCCAACCTGAACAAACTGGGTGACTTTCACGAAGATCTCAAGAATGATCTTTTGATGGACAAAGAAACCATTATCCGTAAGGTGAAATAAGATCTTTTCGATCCGGGGTAGCACCTGAACATTCATCCCCGGTTCCGCACCGGGAATTTCAATAAAAGTACTGAAAGGTACATCTTCGGAGAAGTGGCGAACAATATTGTCAATGCCCACAAAGAAGATCTGTTTATGGACGATGCCCTGGACAATAACCTTGTCTTTAATCACTTCAGCCGTGACCCTGCGCACTTCACCAGTGATATTACGGATTTTAAGCGCCGGGCTCGGCAACTGAGTGGGACGGACCACCGGTTGCACCCGGGCAACCCGCTCGCCAACGGTCACCTCCGCGCCTTCGAGCTGTTGAACGACCCCTTGATCCCTGGGGACTTCCGTCCTCAGTACTTGCTCATCGTTTAGCCGAATCCGGGTCACCTGTGGGTTGAATTCTTCCACCCAGGCTGGTACCGTCGGTTCCGTTGGGACTTTCAACTGCACCCGATCGGGCATCACCAAAGTCGGTCCCGTTTCCGGTTCAAATGGAAAGGAACCGGCCAGCCCCTCTTCGACGGCCTCTTTGGAAAAAGTCTCCGGTTCATTCACAGCATCCGTCGTCACTGCGGGGGTGTCTTCGCCACTGGACGCGCCTTCACCACCCTCCAGGTGATCGGTTTTTGTTCTACTCGCGCCCTCGTTACCAGTTCTCTCTCCAATTCCAACCATCTCTATTTCCTGATTCCCTTTGGCCACTCCATCCTTTTCTTCCTTCGGTTCCGCCTCTATCTCTTCTGAAATAGTTTCGCTGTTAGGCGTGGCCTTTTTTGTCTTATTCCCTTTTGCCATTGACTCGTCTCCTGGTAACTGCTGTTCTTCCGCTTTATGCTCAAGCGCCTGTTTTTCTTCTTCCTGGTTAACATCATAATCCATTATTCTTTTCGGCCTCCTTTCTCCGACCAACTCCCCGCCCACGGGGAAAACCGCACCATTCCCAAACTAAATTTAGGACTAGTACAGTATATGCTGGTCCGCAGCAAGGTGCTTATCGCCACGAAAAAAAAGAAAACAAGCCAGGAAGAAAAAAACCGCCCTTGATGAACGCCCCCAACTACCCCCTTCGTCGAGAAGGAAATAAAAATGGGCGCAGCTCACCATGGCGGTCAGCGCCTTTTTCACCCGTGTTTTCCTGTTCCGAACTTGTTCCTACACAAGCTGAGTTTCTTGCGCAAAAAAGGCGTCGTGGGGGGGCTCCATTTCAATCTGTCTTTCCTGGAGCCATTTCCCCAGACGCCCTGGCGAACTACCGATGATTTCAAAGAACAGCTCTAGCGCCTGCCGCGAGCCGTCCTGTTCCGGGTTTCGTTCCTCCGCATTGTTTAAACGAATTTTCTTATAACTCTGTAACGCATAAACGCACGCCTTTTCAACGCCGGAATTTTCGACCAGATGGATCAGTCTGGTGTATTCCTTCCGGCGCGCTTCAGCGTGCGTTCTCCAAAAACACGGGTCGTTCGTCCGTTCACTGGCGAGAAGATCTTGCTTGGCTAGACTTTTAAAGCGCTTTAAAGCCCGGATCAGATCTTCTCCTTGCACTTGACACATGGCCTTATCTCCCCCTTACTTTAATCTTTCACCGGCTTGTTTTCTTGCCTCCTTTCCCCTTTATTCGCCCCTTGGCGTAGTCAGATCGAAAACGTAATAGGCTTGGTTATCAAACTCCATCCGGTAGCAGGAACAAGGGAAGCCGTTCTGCTTAAAAACACCGATCAGCTCGGCCTCCCCAGCCAGAATCTTCTCCCGAATTACGTAGTCGGTTAATTCCTTTTGTTCAAAGATATCATCGGTCTTTTTCACGGGAAACGGGATAATCTCTCCCATTATTGTTTTCCTCTCCTTTGATAAAAACCCTTCATTTAACCACGAGTTAATTCCATTTTACGCTGAAGATCCCTGGTAATAAACTTATTTCTTCCATTATTTTTTCCCTATTTATATTATGTCCCCTAATTTGAAGATAAATATGGGCTTTTTTGTTTTCCCCATCAAGCTCCATACTGATTCTTTTAATACTGATCCCGTGGTCGGTAAAGATTTGCGTAAAAGCGGTCAACGTCCCTGGTTGATCCGATACTTCAGCCCGAATACGGGCGGTGCTAAAAGCAATTAATTTGCGCTCCAGATCGTCCAAGAAAACCAAAACCAAGAAGGCAATAACGGTTGTCACCACTGCCCCCAAATAAAAACCGGTTCCGCTGGCCAAGCCGATACCAGCGACCACCCAAAGGCTGGCGGCCGTCGTTAACCCACGGATACTGGTTCCGTCCCGCAAAATTGTACCGGCTCCCAGAAAGCCAATCCCACTAACCACCTGGGCAGCCAACCGGGCTGGATCCCGCGCCGTCACCCCCGGAAAACCATAAATTGAAATAAGCATAATCAAACAGGAGCCAAGGGCGACTAAGATGTGGGTTCGTAAGCCAGCCGGACGACCATGTTTCTCCCGCTCAAAACCGATCACCGCACCAAGGATCGTTGCTACCGCTAGACGAACGAAAATTTCCGTATTCATTATGACCCCTCCTTTTCACTCTTAATCTATACGAAATGACCCTGGGGCTGCAGAACTATTTAGATAAAGATCAAACACAAACAGCCGCCCGACGGCGGCTGTTCATAGTGTTGTTAGAATTTGGTTAAATTCATTGACCCACAATGGGGACAACGTTCCGCATACCAGTCCACCGTATCATGGCAACGCAAACACTCCCGTTTAACCGACTGACGGCAGCGGGGGCAAAAAGCCAAAACATCATGGATCTTCTTACCGCAGTGGGGACACTTCACCAGTTCCCCTTTGGGCCTAGTGAACATATAAAGGACAAAAATAAAAGTCAAGGCCAAAACAGAACCGGCAAAATCAGGGGTAAAAATCGCCAGTATGGGGGCAAAAGTCCACATAAACCAGGTATGATCCCGCGCGCGTGCATCCGTATAAAGAAAAAACATTACCCCACCGGCAATAACCAGTTTTATAATAAACAGCACAATTGCAGACTCCACAGAATCACTCCCTTTAGTTAAGTGTTTTATATATTCCCGTTTAATCTACCGTTTCCTGCCTCAAGAATCGATTTTTAACTGCTGCAAGATGGATTTTAAACCGATCTTGGCGTGGAGGTAGGAAAGGCTCCCTTGAAAATAAAGACTATACGGGGGTTTAAAGGGAGCATCAGCCGTTAACTCACTGGTTGACCCATTGATAAAGGTCCCGGCCGCCATCACAACACGCTCCTGATATCCGGGCATCTCGGCAGGCTCCGGGGTTAAATAACTATCCACCGGCGAGATCGCTTGTATACTCCGGCAGACCGCCAGGAGCCGTTCGGGCGAGCGTAGGTCGATCCGTTGAATCACATCGGTACGTGGTTCGGTCGCCGCCGGTGCTACCGTATACCCCAGTTCAGCAAAGACCCAGGCAAAAAGGGCCGCGGCTTTCAACATTTCGTATACGCGGTGGGGGGCATCAAAAAGGCCTTGGAAGAACAGCCGTAAATTCATTAACGATGGGCCAACCTCCCCACCCAATCCGGGGGCGTAAAGCCGTGAAGCAACCTGGCTAATGAATTCTTCTTTTCCCGCAAGATAACCGCCGGAAGGAACCCAGCCGCCGCCGGGATTTTTGATCAATGATCCGGCGATCAGATCGGCCCCCACCGCCAAAGGCTCGACTTTCTCCACAAACTCCCCGTAACAATTGTCCACAAAAATAATGGGCGGCTTCGGTAACTGGCGGAGCGCCGCAAAGACCGGCGCTAGTTGTTTGATGGTAAAAGAACGCCGGTCCTCATAACCGCAGGAACGCTGGAAAGCAACCATCCGGGTCCGGTTCGATATGGATTCTAATAAGCGTTCCTGGTCGATCTGTCCCTCCGGCAAGAGGGGGATGGCTTTGACCTTGACCCCGTAATCCTGAAGATTTCCCGGAACGTTTCCGTCGATACCACAGACGGTGCGGAGGGTGTCATAGGGCAGACCGGTGGCGAAGATCAACTCATCGCCGGGGCGCAGTAGTCCGGAAAGGCCGAGGTTGATGGCGTGGGTTCCGGAGACGATCTGCTGGCGGACCAGAGCCGCTTCCGCACCAAAAGCGCGGGCAAAGACCCTTTCCAGCGTTTCTCGGCCCAGATCACCATAGCCGTAGCCAGTGGAGGTGTTAAAATGATGAGTCCCGACCTTCTCTTCCTTAAAAGCCGTCAGCACCTTTTCTTGGTTGAAGAGGCCAATCTCTTCAAAACTCGTAAAGACTGGAGCTAAACTTTGTTCTGCTTGTTCAATGAGTGCTAATCCTGATGTTTTAATCGTCGACAAAAATTCGTTCCTCCTTTTCACATTCCACACAACATATAAAAAAAGGGCAGGCTGTGCCCCCCTTTTTTTTAATTCCTCAAAAATCGATTATTACCGTCTAATCTTCCTTCGGGTCGCCACTAAACTCCCGTAACGGCCGGGACGGAATAATCGTGGAAATCGCGTGTTTATAGATGAGTTCCGGTTTCCCTTCACTATCCATGATCAGAGTGAAATTGTCAAATCCCTTGATCAAACCCCTGACTTGAAAACCATTCACCAAGTAAACGGTCACCGGGACACTCTCTTTCCGCACCTGGTTTAAAAAACCATCCTGTAGATTGATAACGGGCTTACTCATAACATTTCACCTCCATAATATAACAACAAACCCTTTTCTTGAAAAAAAGTATACTACTCTAATCTATTCGACACGCGGTTAATTCTCCCTTCTAAAAAAGCCAAGATCTTTTCGTAAGTTTTCTCCTCTTCACCCGCACGTAGAAGAAACCATTTCTCCACCGGTTCCCGGCGAAACCAGGTTTCTTGACGCTTGGCATAATGGCGTGTTCTTTTCTTGAGCAGATCTACCGCCTCGGCTAAGGAAGCCTGCCCGTGCACCACCGGGATCAGTTCTTTATAGCCCAAACCTTGCATCGCCTGCAAATCGGGGCTATAACCCTTTGCCAAGAGCATGGTCACTTCCTCCACCAAACCGGCGGTAATCATCTGGTCGACACGCCGATTTATCCGGTCATACAACTCGGCCCGTTCGCGATGCAGGCCAAGGTAGATAATGTCAGGTGGGAGGGTTCGCCGCGCCGCCTGTTGCTGCGCCGAAAAGGGGCGTCCGGTGGAGAGCGTTACTTCCAAGGCGCGTAGGGTGCGTTTTAGATCGCGGGGATGGATCTTTTGTGCCGCCACCGGATCCAGTTCTTGCAGCCGCCGGTAAACCACTTCACGTCCATGGGTTTCCGCTTCCTGTTTTAGAGTGGCTCTTAGCTCCGGATTAGGGGGAGTGACCGGAAATATAAAGCCTTGAGTCACCGCGCGGATGTAAAGTCCAGTTCCACCGGTGAGCAGCGGTAGGATCCCTTCTGCGGCCAAACGGTTCTTCACCCGCTTATAATGTCCCTGGTAATCAACGACGGTAAAAGGCTGGTCCGGCGGGACCAGATCAATTAAATGGTGGGGAACCCCCTTCCGCTCGTCGACCGTAGGTTTCGCGGTCCCAATATCCATACCCTGATAGATTTGCATTGAATCAGCGGAGATGATCTGGGCGCCAAAGTGCAAAGCCAGATTAACGGCGAGTTCCGTTTTTCCAACGGCGGTCGGACCGACCAAAACGATCAACGGCCCCATTTTTCTACCTCCGTTTAAACATCTTCTCAAGCTCTGTTTTGGTGATCGCAACCATCGTTGGTCGCCCGTGGGGGCAGGTCTGCGGCACTTTGGTCTGGCGTAGATCCCGGATCAAAGCCGCTGCCTCCTGCGGCGAAAGCCGATCACCGGCTTTGACCGCTTGCCGACAAGCCATCAGCCTTACCAAACGCTCCTTCGGGTCAACCTGTCGCGCTTCGCCGGTGGCACCCAGTTCATTCAGGAGGCTCAGAAACAAATCCTCAACTTCAGCCGCCGGAAAATCCTGGGGCCCGGAGCGGAGAATAATCGCTTCTCCACCGAAGGCTTCAAAATCCCAACCAAGCGCGCGGAGCAGCTCCCCTTCTTCCTGAATCGTCTGTAATTGTGCTTGGGTCAATTCGACGGTCAGCGGTGCTAAAAAGTACTGCATATTCGTGGGGGTACCGGAACGGAAGCGGTCATAAAGAATGCGTTCATGGGCTGCATGCTGATCCACCATCACCAGGGCCTCCGCATCTTCCCACAAGAGATAAGTATCAAAAAGGGTAAAGATCCGGGCCCCATCCCCTTCCTGCACTGCGGTGATCGTCGCTGGTTCTTCCACGGGAGGAGGCTCGGGAGGAGGCTCCGCGGAAAAGGGCACGGTACTCTCCTTAACATTGGCCGGAGCAGGCGTAATTTCAGCTGTTTCCATCCCCGCCGCTGTTTCCATCTCCGCCGGTGCTTCCTCCACCTTTGCCGGGAACAAACCCGGGGCCTTAAAAGGCTGTTTCTGGTCGGATCCCCCAGATCCGGCAGGGGGTTTGTACGACGGTCGCCACGGGGTTGTGGTCACATTCGCTTCCAAAGCTTCACGAATAATATGGATGATCCCACGAAAGACTTCTTTTTCGTCCCGGAATTTAACCTCCATCTTCGTGGGGTGGACGTTAATGTCGACCAGTTCCGGCGGGAGCTCTAAATTAATTAATAAAAAGGGAAAACGGGCGACCGGTAATAAGGTGTCATAAGCCCGTTCGGCGGCGGCTGCCACCATACGGGAACGGAAAAACCGGCGGTTTAAAAAGAAATATTGTTGACCCCGGTTCCCCCGGGCAATATTGGGACGACCCAGGAAACCGGTGAGCCGTATAGGGCCATACTCGCCCGCTACAGGGAATAACTCTTGGCAAATGGCGGGGCTAAAGATCTGTTCCAAGGTTTGTTCATAATCACCCGTCCCTAAAGTATGAACCAGCTTCATCTCCTGGTGCAGCAGGCGAAAGGAGATTTCCGGATAACCCAGGGCCATACTGGTGACGATCTCTTTAACATGCGCCACTTCCGAGGGGATACTACGCATAAACTTCAACCGGGCGGGAGTATTAAAGAAAAGATTCTCCACACTAATATTGGTGCCCCGCGGGGCGCCAACTGCTTCCACCGCTTGGATTATACCGCCTTCCACCCGAATCTTCGTTCCCGGAACCGCTGGATCAACCGCTGTCTGCAGCGTCATCCGGGAGACCGCAGCGATACTGGCCAGCGCTTCCCCACGAAACCCTAGGGTGCTGCTTTTCTGCAAATCTTGGAATTCCCTGATTTTACTGGTCGCATGGCGCTCCACCGCCAGCAAAGCATCTTCGCGGTCCATCCCCGAACCGTCATCCACCACTTGGATCTTCTGCCGACCACCGTTGGTTAGATAAATCTCAATCTTTTTTGCTCCGGCATCGATCGCATTCTCCACCAGTTCTTTAACGACTGAGGAGGGTCTTTCCACGACTTCACCGGCGGCAATTTGGTTGATCGTTACTTCATCAAGGTGAATAATCTTCCCCATCTTACTCCCTCTTCTGCCTCACGCTTCTTTCTTCTTTTTCAGCTGCTGCTGCCACTCAAAGAGCAGATTTAGCGCCTCCAGTGGCGAAAGCTTGTTTAAATCAAGCTGACGCAACTCATTATATAAATAGGCTTCTTCGGCGGTAAAAAGCGACAATTGCACCGGCTTCGTCGGCACCGCCACCGTTTGCGACCGTTCCTTTAAACCTTTTGCTTCCAGTTGGGTTAAGATCGTCGCCGCCCGTTCTAAGACTGCTTCGGGGATGCCAGCGAGACGCGCCACTTCAATCCCATAGCTCCGGTCACTGGCTCCAGGCAAGATCTTATGGAGAAAGATAATGCCGTCGCCCTCCTTCGCCACCGCCACATTCAAGTTCTCTACCCCGTCCAACCGGTCGGCTAAAGTGGTTAATTCATGATAATGGGTGGCGAAAAGGGTCCGCGCCCCGATTTGCTGTGGATTCCATAGATATTCCAGTACCCCCCAGGCAATACTTAACCCGTCAAAAGTACTGGTCCCCCGGCCAATTTCATCCAAGATCAAGAGGCTATCCGCCGTCGCATGGTGGAGAATATTCGCCAGTTCGCTCATCTCCACCATAAAGGTGCTCTGGCCTCCGGCCAGATTATCCGCAGCACCGACCCGCGTAAAGATCCGGTCCACTAAACCAATCCGGGCATAGCCGGCGGGCACAAAGGAACCGATCTGCGCCATTAAGACGATCAGAGCGACCTGCCGCATATAGGTGGATTTTCCGGCCATATTCGGCCCGGTAATGATCTGTAAGCGGTGAGTACTGTCGTCAAGTAAGGTATCGTTCGGTACAAACTGGCCCGGGGGTAAGACCCGTTCCACCACCGGATGGCGGCCCTCCCGGATCATGATCTTTTTTCCGTCGTCGATCTCTGGACGGACATAATGGTTTTGCACTGCCGTCTCGGCCAACGCGGCATAGACATCCAGCATGGCCAGGATCTCCGCCAACCGTTTCAACTCCGGCAACTGCGCTAAGACCTGATGCCGCAGGTCTAAAAAGAGCTTGTACTCTAAAGCCGCCCTTTTTTCCTCCGCCCCCAGGATCAACTCTTCATACTTCTTTAATTCCGGGGTGATATAGCGCTCGGCATTGGCCAGGGTCTGTTTACGGATATAATCTTCCGGGACCGAAGCTAAATTCGCCTTCGTGACTTCTAAGTAATAACCAAAGACCTGGTTATAGCCGACCTTCAATGATTTGATCCCCGTCCGCTCCCGCTCTTGTTGTTCAAGACCGGCAATCCACTGTTTTCCTTCGCGGGTCGCGCGAAGAAGGGTATCCAATTCCTGGTTATAGCCTTCCCGGAAGATATTCCCTTCCGTCACACTGACCGGCGGATCTTCCCGCAAAGCTTTAGCCAATAACGCCGTTAAGTCCGGTAAGAGGTTAATCTCCCCAGCCAGTTCGGCCACGGGCCCGAGTTCTTCCTGCTGAAGCACTTGGCGGATCTCGGGTAATAAAGCCAGCGTCGTACCGAGCGCCAACAAGTCCCGGGGATTCACTGTTTGACAGGCTAGTTTGGCTAAAAGGCGTTGCAGGTCACAGGTCCGTCGTAGTAAACTCCGGGTCGTCTGCCGAATTCCGTGCTGAAGGAAGAAGCGTTCTACTTTGGCCAACCGATCTTCAATCTCCGTCCGGCGGCGTAAAGGTTGCTCCAGCCATTTTTTGAGCATTCTTCCGCCCGCCGCCGTCACCGTCTGGTCCAGAACCCAGAGCAAAGAACCCTGGGTTTTATGGTCCCGGAGGGTCGAGACCAACTCCAAATTACGCCGGGTATACTGGTCCAGATGCATGAAATCGCCCAAATGATAAGTGCGGAGGGAGAGAATATGTTCGAGCTGGCTCTTTTGGGTTTCATAGAAATAGGCCAAAACAGCACCGGCAGCACCAACGGCCGCCTTCAGTTCCTGACAACCATAGCCTTCCAACGAAACAACTTGAAAATGGGAAAGCAGCCGTTCCTCCGCCCGGGCCCGGTGGAAATCCGGGGACGGCCGGGAGGTGAGTAAAACGCCGGTCCGCTGTTTAAGCGTAGACCAGAACGCAATTTGGTCCTCCGCGACCAAAATCTCCTTTGGTTGCCAGTGGGAAAGCTCGTCAAAGAGCAGGGCGTCATCGGCCGCAAACTGGGTCACCATAAAATCACCGGTGGAAAGATCGGCCACGGCCAAACCGTATTCGGCTTCCCTCTTCACCAAAGCCATCAAATAGTTGTTGGCCTTTTCTTCCAGATATTGTTCGTCAATCAAGGTTCCAGGAGTGATCACACGGACCACTTCCCGTTTAACCAAGCCCTTCGCTTTTTTCGGATCTTCCACCTGTTCACAGATGGCGACCTTAAACCCTTTCGCAATCAAGCGGGCGATATAGCTGGTGGCGGCATGGTAAGGGATTCCGCACATCGGAATCCGCTTGCCCTTCCCGGCCTCACGGGAAGTCAGCACAATCTCCAATACTTCGGCGGCCTTTTCGGCATCCTCCAGAAACATCTCGTAGAAATCGCCGAGACGAAAAAGGAGGATGGCATCGGCGTATTCCTGTTTAATCTGTTTATACTGCCTTAACATGGGAGTATCCTGACTCAAATCAGAACACCTCCCGCTCGATTACTTCCCCTTGTAAGGTGTAGGTTAAACCTTTCTTAATTTTAACCTTAATCTCCGTTCCGATCAGTTCCGGACCGGAGGAAGGCGGCGCAAAAAGCACCAGTTTATTACTGCGGGTCCGACCGGTGAAGATCTCCTTCTTCTTCGGGCTAGGCCCTTCCACCAAAACCGACTCAATCTTCCCCTCCAGACGCTGGTTCGCCGCTTTGGCCTGTTTATTCACCACCTCGATCAACCGGTACAACCGGTCCATCTTTTCCTCCTCCGGCACCTGGTTATCCATCTTGGCAGCCTGGGTACCAACCCGTGGTGAATAGGCAAAGGTAAAAGCGGCGTCGAAACCAACCCTTTCCACCAAATCGAGGGTGTCCTGGAAATCCGCCTCTTCCTCACCGGGAAAACCAACAATCAGGTCGGTGGTTAGGGCCAGGTCGGGAATGTGGGAACGCAGCTTGTCCACCAGTCTTAGGTAATCATCCCGGGTATATTTCCGGTTCATCATCCGCAAAATTTTATCGCTCCCGGCTTGGAGCGGCAGATGGAGATGTTCGCAAACCTTATCCGCCTCCGCCATCTGCCGGATTAATTTATCCGAAAGGTCCTTGGGATGGGAAGTCTGAAACCGGATGCGCGTAATCCCGTCGACCTGGTTGAGCAAGCCTAAAAGATCGGCAAAATCTGTCCGCTCTGCCGCCGGGAAATCCAATCCATAGCTATTGACATTTTGTCCGAGAAGGGTAACCTCTTTTATCCCCTCGGCCGCTAAACCACGGACTTCCGCCAGGATCTTCTCCGGACGGCGGCTTTTTTCACGACCGCGGACATAAGGAACTATACAATAAGTGCAAAAATTATTACACCCGTAAATCACCGTTACCCAAGCACGAAAGGAGCTCTCCCTCGTCACCGGGAGGTCCTCTTTGATCTCGCCTTCACCCGGAACCTCCAGGATCCGGCTGCCGGTTTCCCCGATTTTCATGATTAGCTCCGGAAGCTGATGGAGATTGAAGGCGCCAAAAAGCAGATCAATATGGGGGTAATCCGCCTCGATCTTCTCCCGCACCGAAGGAAGCTGCGCCATACAACCGCCCACCCCGATAATGAGGTCCGGATTATTTTGTTTCAGGGGTTTTAAATTACCCAGATGCCCGTATAAACGGTTCTCGGCATTTTCCCGGACACAACAAGTAATCAAAAGAATCACATCGGCCTCTTCCGCCGTGGCGGCCTTCGTATAGCCCATTTTCTCCAGAATTCCGGCGGTTTTTTCCGCATCATGAACGTTCATTTGACATCCAAATATTTCCAAATGGTATCGCTGTTTCTGGCAGTTTTCCAACATAATCACCCTTCATAATTACCCTTATTATAGGATAACGCAAAAAGAAAGTTTTAGCAATTATCTTTGGAACTGGCCCATACAAAAAAAGGCCGTTTCCGGCCTTACTTTAACTTATTGTTCAGGATCCTTTTGTTCTTGTCTTAGGGCTTCCTTCCCTTTCTCGACGAGCTTTTTCACCATATTACCACCGATTTTCCCCGCTTCGCGGACCGTTAGCTCATCACCGCCTTGCGCCAGATCGTCATCTAAATCGAAGAGATCCGCCACTTCCCATTTTAAGTTCTCCAACTCGCTTTTTCTTTTGTTGGCGGGCCGTTTTCTCTTGGCCACCTTGCCACCTCCACGTTTTTCCGGGCAAGTCCGGGAATTTCTTCGCTCATAGCTTATCCAAACCCGCCGTAAAAAATCATTCCGTTGTATTATGACGTCAAAAAAAACCGGCAGTGCCGGTTTAAAAGTATTTCTTTGAATCCAAGTACTCATGGACGATCTGGAGGGCTTCACCAAATCGCTGGAAATGGACGATCTCCCTTTCCCGTAAAAACCTAAGCGTATCATTTAAATCCGGATCATCGGAGAGATCGATTAACCATTCATAGGTCGCCCGGGCTTTTTCCTCCGCTGCCATGTCTTCATGGAGGTCAGCGACGGGATCGCCTTTCGATTGGATGTAAGCCGCCGTCCATGGTACCCCCTCACCATTAACGTAATAGAGTCCACGGTCATGATCGGCATAGTAAGCACCTAAACCGGCCGCTTTAATCTCCTCAAGGGAGGCCCGATCCATCAGTTTATACACAAGAGTGGCGATTATTTCTAGATGGGCCAGTTCTTCTGTGCCGATATCGGTTAATATCCCTTTGGCTTGGGGGGTGGGCATATGGTAGCGCTGGGTCAGATAACGCATGGAAGCAGCTAATTCCCCATCAGGCCCACCATACTGGGTTATTAGATATTTTGCCATTTGCACATTGGCCCGCCCAACCTTAGCCGGATACTGTAGCTTTTTTTCATAAATCCACATTCATGATAACCCCCTATTCGTAACAGATTTCCCAGGGCCAGGGCTCATTAATCCATTGCCAGGGATAAGCGCTAGGTTCCTGCCAGGTCAAAGGGCCGTAACGGTCCTGATATTGTCTTTTCAGAACGGATAGTTGCTGAACGAAGGAGTTGTATTCCATCAATGCTCGTTGGTCGGTGGGATGCGTATCTAAATAAAGATGGAATTCTAAGACCGTGAATTCGAGGGCCATTAACTCTTTGAGCATACAAAGCTGTTCCCGATCCATCTCATAAGCTCCTTTCACTTTTTATGTCTCTGGTATGGAAAGTAGAGTTCGGGGAAGATTGTTCCCTTCAGCAAACCTTCCATGGGTTCCAGTCGTTTGGAGAAGATTTGAAATGGAACATATGCCCTGGCCAAACGCATTTGGTCGTTGGGTGTGAACATCGGATCAATCCCTCCTTTGTGTACTCCAGAACAAACGCCAACTGTTGTTTTGGATTACTATATCCTATTCCAGACCCCAACCAACGGCACCCCTTGTACCAGGAAAATGCTTCTGTCCTACCAGTAGTCCCGAAGAATACAGAAAAGCCTTTGTCCGCTACAGACAAAGGCTTTTGCTAACCTTAAATTAAACAGTTTTATCGCAAGATTAAGGGAAATTTATGGGAAGGAATTCCAGCTTTAATGTACAATCAGTGATTTACCGATAGAATACAGGTTTGTGGCGTTGTCCTAAAGCTTTGGCATGTTATGCTCCTGTTCACAAGCAAAGGACAACAGCAAAAACTCCGGATTAGAGGTGATCGAAGTGTCCCGTTCCCGTCAAAAACACCGTCATTTTCAATACGCGCTGGATCTAGTCCCTACCACCATTTCCCATCTCAGCACCAGGGTTAAACTGAATGAGCTGGATGAGTTTTGGGTAAAAACCTTTTTCAGCGATCAAAACCACCCAAAGAAAGATCCGTTCTGGGTCACGCTTTCCAACTTAGATTTTATTTAGTCCAGTAACAGAAGGTCTTCCAACGAGCGGCCGCCCAAAACCCTATTTAAATACATCGACAGTAGGGTAAAACGATCGGTAAAAAGCAGTACCCCAACCCCGATCAGGAGGAAGCCGGAGAGGAAGGTAATGACCTTAGTATAACGACTAATCTTTTTGGACCAAAGATAAAATCGGCGATAAGCCAAGGCCATTAAGAAAAATGGCGTCGCCAAACCCAGCGAGTAAACAAGAAGGAGCAAGACACCGGTAGCGATCTGCCCCGAACTCCCGGCCAACGCTAAAATCATCCCCAGAATCGGCCCGACACAGGGGGTCCATCCAAAGGCAAAAGTGATCCCGGCCAGAAACCAACCGGCGACCCCAACCAGCGGCTTCTTCAGCTGAAAACGAAACTCCTGCTGCAATGGGAAGAAACGAAAAATTCCCCATTGCGATAAACCCAAGAGCACAAGGAGCCCGCCCCCCACTTTAAGAAACACCACCCGTAACCCGGTAAGGTACTGCCCCAAAGCCGAAAAGGCCGCACCCAACAATACAAAAACCAGGGAAAATCCGAGAATAAAGACGACAGCTGCTTTCACCATTAACCGCTGATCATACTCCCCATCAGTCGGAAGGGACCCGGTTAACACGGCGAGGTAACCGGGGGCCATGGCCAGAACACATGGGGAAAAGAAGGAGAGTAATCCCGCTAAAAAAGAGAGGAAAACACCGGGAGTCTCCATCGGCTGGTCCTCCTTTCAATCCATCCTCCGTAATAGTACAACGATAATACAACTCATCGCTCGTGTGCATGATGGCGATTGTCCGTATTTTTCCGCTGGGGGCAAATGATATCTCCTCTTTGTGGTGAATTTGTTGGCGGCTTCTAAAGTACGGGCGGTAGTCAGAATGAATACCTACCCCCACTACGGCAGATAGCGGTCAAGCCGGGTCTGCAACTGGTTGTAAGTAAGCGCCCCAACAAAGATCTCAAGAATACGCCCCTTTTGGTCAATGAAGACTGTGGTCGGCACTGCCCGGACCTGGTATATAGTAGCGGTTTCGGCCTTTACGTCGCGGAGAATCGGAAACTCCATTTCCGCCGCAGCCACGAAAGCTTGTAGTTGTTTCAGACTACTGTCTTCCCACACGTTCACGCCCAATATTTCCAGACCTTGCTCCCGGTATTCCCGGTAGATCCGGACAAATTCCGGTATCTCGCGTCGGCAGGGCGGACACCAAGTCGCCCAGAAATTAACCATGGTTAGTTGGTTTTTTCGGTAAACATCCTTTAATTCCACCACTTCTCCAGAAAGATCTTCCAGCTGAAAATTGGGGGCTTGCGCACCGACCCGTGCCGCTTCCCCTTCTTGTTCTTTTTTACTGCCTAAACCAAAACCAAAGCCCACGATGAGCAGAGTTACCAACATTAAACCAGAAATCAAGAGCCATTTTTTCCTTTTCCCCATCAGCGCCTACCTCCCAAATATAAATATACGGTACTGGGTATACTATAAAACAATTCTCATCCTTTGTCAATCTTTCCTTGCCAAGCACTCTGCCCAGGCCGAAATCATATCTATAATCCGGGAGGAGATAAGATTGAAAACAGGTCGTATCCGCCATTTTTTCGCCGGTGGAAACACCGGTGTTGGTTTCTATTCCTTTTATGATCAGGTGGTTGGTCCCGATCCAAACCACCTTTATATTCTAAAAGGCGGTCCGGGAACAGGAAAGTCGACCTTCATGAGGCAGATCGGCGAAGAACTCTTCGCGCGTGGTTTTGACCTCGAATACCTCCATTGTTCTTCGGATCCTAATTCCCTTGACGGGCTCTTGATTCCTGCTTTAAAAACCGCCTTTATTGATGGTACCGCGCCCCATACCATCGATCCGATCTACCCTGGGGTGATCGATGAGATCATCAATCTGGGTGCCTTTTTGAACCTTAAAGGTTTAAAAGCGAAGCAAAGACAGATCATAGAAACCGGGCAAAAAAAGAAAGCCTGCTTCGAACGGGCTTATGTCTATTTAAATGCCGCCCTCGGTGTTTACCGGAATTGGCGGAAAACCAATTATTCCTGTTTAGACCAGCAGGCGTGGTTAGCTGTTCTGCATGAAATAAAGGCGGACCTCTTCACTAACTGTCAACCGACGGGGCAAAAAGGACGGCTGCGCCACCTTTTTGCCAGCGCGATTACCGCCGATGGTCCCGTCCATTTCTTAGAGTCCCTTGACAGTACGGCTAACCGCTTATATATTTTGGATG
Organism: Hydrogenispora sp.; assembly: GCA_012837705.1. Lineage (GTDB taxonomy): Bacteria > Bacillota > UBA4882 > UBA10575 > UBA10575 > Capillibacterium. The sequence continues at coordinate 38,638 of DUQQ01000065.1, read as the reverse complement.
GACCGCCGGGAACAGGCCGGGCGGAAATTATAAAGCGTCTGGTCACCACCGCCGTTGACTACGGCCTTGATGTTGAAGTTTTCCATTGTGCACTTGATCCAGCCAAATATGAGCACCTCTGGATCCCGGATTTAAAAACCGCCGTCCTCACCTCGACTTGGCCCCATAATTACCCTCCTAATGCCCATCACTGGTTTCGGCACATCGCAACGGATGCTTTCCTCAAACCCGAACGGAAGTTGTACAGCGATACCCTGAAAGAAGCCCGTCTTGTTTTTTTAGACCTTTGGGAAAGATCCATTAGTTGGCTGGGTAAAGCAAGAGTACTCCATAGTGACCTCGAAAAACTTTACATCGACAGTATGGATTTCGACCAATTAACCCAACTCCGGAACGGCCTTTTACACCGCTTACTCCAGACTTAATCCTGCTTTACACCCGCTTCACTTCTTCCAAATAAAGAAAGATCAAGCAGGAAAATGAAGATGATCCACGAATAAAATGCTGGATATTAATTTATGTACAGAATGAGGTGCAAAGCAGATGGACTTATTTAAAAAATGTTATGATTATACCATGGCAAAAGAGGCGATGGCCGCCGGGTTGTATCCTTACTTCCACGCCCTCCAATCGGGCCAGGATACGGAAGTAACAATGAGCAACCAAGAAAACGTTCTCATGATCGGCTCCAACAATTACCTGGGACTAACCAGCGACCCACGGGTCATCCAAGCCGCCATCGAGGCGACCACCAAATACGGCTCCGGCTGTTCGGGTTCGCGGTTCCTCAACGGAACCCTTGATCTCCATGTTACCCTGGAGGAACGCTTAGCCCAGTTTATGCGGAAAGAAAAAGCCCTCCTTTTTTCGGCCGGTTTTTTAGCGAATCTCGGGATTATCTCAGCCATTGCCGGACGGGGCGACTATATCCTCTGTGACCGGGCAAACCACGCCAGTATCTATGACGGGTGCCGCTTATCCTTTGCGAAAATGTACAAATACGAACATAACAACATGGACGAGCTGGAAAATCTCCTGCAAAAACTGGGAAAAGATGCGCCAAAACTAATTGTCACCGACGGCGTCTTCAGTATGGAAGGCGATCTGGCCAACTTGCCGGAGATCGTCCGCTTAGCCCGGAAATACAACGCCCGTATTTTGCTGGACGACGCCCACGGGATCGGCGTCCTCGGTGCCAACGGGCGGGGTACAGCCGAGTATTTTGGCCTGGAAGACGAAGTGGACATGATTATGGGGACCTTCAGTAAATCTTTTGCTTCTTTAGGTGGTTTTCTCGTCGCTTCGGAACCGGTCTGCCATTATGTTCAGCATGTCTCCCGGCCGCTCATCTTCACGGCCAGTATGACCCCGGCTTCAACCGGTGCCGCCCTGAAGGCCCTGGAAATCATCGAAACCGAACCCGAACGCCGCCAGCACCTGCTGGCCATCGCCGAAGAGTTCCGGATCAGTCTAAAAGAAGCTGGTTTTACCGTAAGGGATGGCGTAACGCCAATCATTCCCATCTTGGTTGGGGATATGAACAAAACGTTCCTTGTCTGTAAGGTCCTTTTTGAGCATGGCGTCTATGTCAACCCGGTAGTTGCGCCTGCCGTCCCGGCTGATGCCACGTTGATCCGCACCAGCCTCACCGCTACCCATACGCGGGAACAGATCGACCGCGCCGTACAGACCTTAGTCAAGATCGGCAAAGAAATGGCGATCATTCCCGCCTAACGACAACCGGCAGCAGAAAGCCTCCTGTCCGTTGCGGAGAGGAGGCTTTCTTTCTTATTATGTATGCCTGCTGTTGTTACTTAAAATCAATCCCATAAAAAATCCGGGTTAACTTTTCCTTGAAACGTTGAGAAACAAACCGGGCGATAAAGGGAAATTTCGTCGATAGGAAATCGCCCGCCACATAATACGGACGGGGGTTCTTCTGCCCAGCGATCTTGAGAACTTGGTCGGCAACCACCTGTGGGGAAGGGGATTTTTCCATGTTAACATCGATCACCCGCCAACTGGGTTCTGTCCATTTTTTGTAGGGTGACGCTTCCTTTAACCCGAATTGCGTGACGTTATTAAAGTTCGTTTTGATATCCCCTGGTTCAACCGCAACCACCTTCACCCCAAAAGGCCGGAGTTCCTGGCGGAGCCCTTCGGTCAAGGCCGATAAGGCCGATTTGGTTGCCGAATAATGGACCTGAAAGGGAATGACAAACCGGGCGGCTAAAGAAGTAATATTGATGATTAAACCAGCACCCTGTTCCCGCATGACCGGCGCAACCGCCTGGATTAATCGCAAGGCTCCGAAGTAGTTAGTTTCAAAGATCTCTTTCACCTTCGCCAGAGGGAACTCTTCCAAGGGCCCAAAGACCCCAAACCCTGCGTTGTTAATCAAAATGTCAATGCCCCCGGCTTCTGCCATAAAACGGTCTACCCCGGTGCGCACCGAATGATCGTCATTCACATCCATCGCCAAGAATTTCACCTTCTGGCGCAAGGGTTCGGGGAAAGTCGCCACCTTAGCTAAATCGCGTGTCGTTCCCCAGACCAGACATCCCTGCTCCGCCAATGTTTGTGCAATTGCCGCACCAATCCCGGAAGAAGCTCCGGTAATAAGCACTTTTTTCCCTGACAAACTTGTTGCCATCAAAAAACGCTCCTTTACTATTGCTTTTGGCCGACGGATCCTTCCGCCAGCGGATCCGGCCGGGGATCCTTCCCACCGAAAAAGATCTTAACCCGCTGCCAAAAGGTCAACCCCCACTTGTCCCAGGTTTTGATGACTTGATCGGTTACATCTTCCCCGCCAACCTGTAAACCGCCTTTCAGGAGAATACAATCGAACTTCTTCTTCTTCGCAACATGGGCCACCACTGCTTCCAACTCCTCCAGGACGGCCTCTTCTTCCCGTCGGAAGCTTTCCTCTAATTCCTGCTTTTTCTGGTCGATCCGGGCCTGGGTCGCAACCGCCAGCTCCCGACTGCGGTCGTAATCCTCCGGGCTTAACGCCCGTATCTGCTGTTGGTGTTCGGTCAAAACCTGAGCCGTAAACTCCTCCAAAAGCAGGCGGTTATTTTTTGCCCGCTGCTCCAACGCGATAAAATGGGGGACTACCTTTTTGATCCTGGGTAGATCGATCAGACCAATTTTCGGTTCGGGGATTTTAGTCTTCGCTTCTACCGTCCCGTGGGGCCAAGTACAAGCGAAGACCAGAAAGAGTAGGCCAAAGGTTAATGTCAACAAGAGGATAGGTCGTTTTTCCATCTTAAACTGCTCCTCCTCGGAAGTATTAATGATCGAAAGATAAAACTTTACGCACCTTCTTATCCTTTGGTCCGGTGCTAACACAGAGATATTCAACTTGCTATAACAATCTCCTGCCGGGAATAATTAACGTCTCGACAGAAAGAATAACCCGCCAACCGGCGGGCCATTTGGGCAACCGTTAAAAGCTAGTATTTTACCCTTTTTCCGGTATGGAGCAGGATCGTTTCTTCCCCAATGTTGGTAGCGTGGTCGGCAATCCGTTCCAAAAAGCGGGCGATCATATTAAACCGAACCGTTTGCCGAATTGAACGGGGTTCTCCTTCTCTCCACTCGCCACTGGTCAACTCTTTATAAATAGTGTCACAAAGATTGTCGGCTTCTTCGTCTTTACGACAGACTGCCTCGGCTAAGTCCGGATTACCATCAAGAAAAGCCCTTAATGCCACTTCAAGCATATTAAGGGCTAAAGAAGCCAATTGTGGGATATGAATCAACGGTTTTATATATTCTTCATTTTTTAACTCCAGAACGATCTCCGCAATATTGGTCGCATAATCGGCGATCCGTTCCAGATCTTTAGCCATTTTAAACACGGAAAGACTACTACGGAGTTCCTTCCCGTGGGGGGTCTTTTCCGCAAGAAACCGGGTAATCTTGTCTTCAAAGACGATCAGTTCGTTATCAAACAGGTCATCCTCCCGGATAATTTCCAGTGCTACTTCCGGATCTTTTTCCACTAAAGCATTGATCGCCCGTTCAACCCTTTTTTTCACTGCTTCCCCCATCTTTTCGATCTCCGACATCAACTGTTCAAGCTGGTTCAACGAAACCACACCTTTCTCGTAAATGTACTTGGCCCTCTACATATTTTTAACGACTATTTTGGTAAAAAAATTCCCGGTAGCATTAATATTAGTTACAAAACGATAAAATCCTCCTGCAACTTGGTAATGCGCTTTTTTTCACCTGTTTTGCCTATTCCCTACTGCTAGCGGGGAGGATTTAATCTTAAATTAGCGAAATGTTTAATGATTGGTCTTTATTATCTTGAGTAAGGAGGTGAGCGGAAAGCAGCATCAGAACAACCTAGGCTGGTATTATCTTTTTATTTATGTTCTACCCATGACTTGATAACTTGCTACAGGATTATGAAAAAAATATTCCTTTGGGAGGAGTTTTATAATGTCGATCAAAATCGTCACCGATTCCACGGCTGACCTCTCACCAGAATTAAAAAAACGCTATGGTATTGAGGTGGTTCCCCTTACGGTCCACTTTGGTGAGGAGGTTTACTATGATGGTGTCGACCTCACTCAGGATGAGTTTTTAGATAAAGTCAATACATCACCCGATTTCCCCAAGACAGGCCAGGCGACACCCGCCGCCTTTTTAGAACTTTTCCGCCGCCTCGGCGCGGAAGGAAACGAGATCTTCTATGTGGGAATCTCGGCGGAACTGTCCGGTACATACGCCTCCTCCTGTCTGGCAGCACAAGAATTGGCCGACGCCTCCATTGCCACCGTTGATTCCCGCAATCTTTCGATGGGCATCGGTATTCTGGCCTTGCATGCCGCCGAGATGGCCGAGCAAGGTCTGTCTCTTGAGGAGATTACCGACCGCATCACCGCCATGACGGCGCGGGTAAGAACCTCCTTTATCGTCAATTCGCTGGACTTTTTGTATAAAGGAGGAAGACTCACCCGAACACAAGCATTAGTCGGTAACGTTTTACAGATTCACCCGCGCATTGAGGTTGTCGACGGCAAGATGTGCGTTCCAGAAAAATTCCGTGGGAGCAAAAGCAAAGCCAACGCCCGTCTTTTAGAATGGGCCACCGCCAACCAAGCCCGGATCGACGACAACTGGATCTCCGTTACCCACTGTCGTGACGAAGAATCGGCCAATCTCATCGCCTCACAGCTCCGGGAGATGGGGTTAGCACGCAATGTCGTCATTACCGAAGCCGGTGCCGTTATCTCTACCCACTGCGGCCCCGGAACCGTAGGCATTATCTACCTTGAAAAAGAGGATTGATTAAAACAAGGGGACCGAAAAGGTCCCCTTGCTGCTTCAACAGTTGCTTTGTTTCTATTGTCAATCTAAGTTAAAACCATCTTCCACCATCTCCACGAAAACCCGGACAATCTCCGGATCTAATATCTTTCCGGCTTCCTGTTTAACTACAGCCAAGGCCACCTCCGGAGAAAGCGGTTCTTGCCCGCGGAGCCCGTGGCGCAACTGGTCATAGTAGTTGGCGATGGCAATAATCCGGGACGTCCGCGGAATCGCCACCCCCTGCAGGCCTTTGGGATAACCGCTCCCATCCCAGTTTTCATGATGGCTAAGAACATATCTTGCCACCTCCATTGTCTGGGGCGAAGCATTGGCGATCCGGTATCCGGCAACCGGATGTTCCTTCAGCTTATGCTGTTTCTCCTCTGTATGGGGCCCCTCCGGCGATAAGGTTTCCGGGAGGACGATTTTCCCCAGGTCATGAAGGTAAGCCGCTTGTTTTAGTCGGCCCAAATAGGACTGGGGCAGTTGCATCGCCTTGCCAATCGCTACCGATAATTGACTCACCCGATCGGCGTGTTCTGCCTCCCGGGGGAATCTTACGTGATAGGATTTGATGATTCTTTGGATCGCTTCGTTATTAAACCGTTCACTGTCGATCGCTTTTTCCAGGTACATCCGTTCTTCCGCATTACGGATGGTTTGGGCAAGATCTTCGGTCACGGTGTTTCTGGTATCGCAACCCAAGGAGATACTCCCCGCAAGGCCATTGATCCGTTCTTGGGCAAACTGCTTCTTGACCTCCCTGCGAAGCCTTTCCCCTTCTTCCGCTGTGGTTCGGGGTAAAAAGACAACAAACTCATCACCGCCCCAGCGGGCAATCACCGTACCCTCTTTTTGGCATACTTTAGTAAATACCCCTGCAGCCTTCTGTAACAGAAGATCACCCGCATTATGCCCGAATATGTCGTTGGTCACTTTTAGGCCATTCACATCGCCCATAATCACCGAAAGCGGGAGATTTGCCTCCGCGGCAAATCTATTGTGTTCTTTCTCGACATATCTCCGATTATATAGGCCGGTTAAAGGGTCATGATAGCTAAGATAGATCAGGTCCCGTTTATTGTTATATTCTTCGGTCACATCCCGGACATAAGCACCCACTCCGTAACGGCCGTTGGCCAGTTTAACCGGGAACTTTGTGGCCGCAAAAACCCGGTCACGCCAGATTAATTCTTTTTCAACCACCATCTTGTCGGCCAAAACCTGAAGATCGGTCTTTTTACTGAAGTCGGCAAACTCCCGGTCGGCAAAAGCGAAGACATCCTTTCCAATAACCTCGCTCACTTTTCTCCCATAAAAATCAGCCAGAGCTTTATTGACCAGAAGATACCGGAGATTTTCGTCCTTTAAGTAAATAAAGCTCTGGTTGGTATTGATATAGGTTTCCAATATTTCATTAAGAACCGTGTTCTCCTGATAATTCTTTTTTAAACAGCGGTAGTTTTTTAATAACAAGAGCGTAAACACGCCCAGCAGAAGCAGCGCGCCAGAGAGCATCAGAATAAGCCCGCGGTTTTGCTCGCCTGACTTATACTGTTCGTTGTTATCATAGACCATTAAAAAGCAGAAAACGACAAGGAGGATCATAACGACCAAAATGGTTTTTTTCATCAAGATCCCTCTCCACACATATTGGATCTGGTGCGGTTAAAAGAGTTCATAATAAAAACAACTTCCTTCGGCAGCCCGGCGGTCTTGGTTTAACTCGAAGTATAAACTGAATTCTCGAGGTGTAAACCGAAATTAAACTTTAGACCCGTAGCTTTGCGTCACCGGCTTTCGCCGGATTTGCCCTTTCGCTAACTAAGTTGTTTCCGCAAATATCAATCCTTAAGAAACATATTATCATAAAAATAGTAGCATGAACTGAAATGTAAAGCAACCATTAAATCATATTTTTGCCGATTTTTGCCCTTTTTTGCTACTTTTACTTAAAAATAAAGATTTTTGCGGTAATTATTTTTTGCTTTTGAAAATATAAATTGTGAAAAAGAGGAAATTGGTTTGGCGTCGAAAAGATATTACATATATAATTTTTTCAAAGGAAAGGAGGAGTCAAAACTGTATAATCTAGACCAACTCCTCTCTTATCTTGTCTTTATCACCGTTATTACCTTCATTGTCGAACGGATCATTGAAAATTTACTGATTCCTTTACTCCCCCCGGTGCCGACAAAAGGGGAACATCCGAACCAAAACACCGGGAAAATAGTGGCTCTCCGTACTTATGTGACTTTAGGCCTCACCTTTGCCTTCGGATTAGGACTGGCACTGGCTAATCCCCGGTTCCGTTTTCTCGCGGGTGGACTGGGGATGGAAGCAACACCCTTGATCGACAGCCTCTTCACCGCTGCGCTCATGGCAGGCGGCTCCCAGCCGCTCCACTCCATCATCGAACAGACCCGAACTAAAAACAAATAAAGTTACCGGCTGTTACCACAAAAAACTGGAACTGGATTGATTTTTTCGTCAAAACCTAGTAATTTATAAGTAAGTCGCGGATAATCCGGGGAACAACTTGAACTATTCCGTAATAATCCTGATGGGAAATAGATGGTCTAAATAAAAGGAGAAGAAGAATGAAGTACAAATTGGTAGCAGTTGATGTCGATGGTACCCTCCTTGATAGCAAGAGTAACCTAACACCAGAAACGATGAAAGCAGTCCAAGAAACCGTCGCGGCGGGGGTAATCCTTACGATCTGTACCGGTCGTCCGATCCAAGGGGTCAAACCATTGATCGATAAACTAGGTTTAGACCTACCATTTATCACGTACAACGGAGCCATGATCGTGATGGGTAAATCGGGGAAGATCCTTTACGACCAAACAATGCAGGGTGCAGACGTGAAAACCGTATATAAGCTTGGCGAAAAATTCAAAACCACGATTGTAATATGGGCGAACAACAAGCTCTACATCCATCCACTGACCCAGAAAGCAGCGGCTTATTCCGAGTTGTCAAAAACAAAACCTGAACCCATCACCGATCTAGAAGCACTCATCGCGCAAGGGGTAACAAAAGTCCTTTTTTACGACGAAGTAGAGGCCATCCGTGATTATGAGAAAGCGGTTGCCCCGGACGTCCCCCCAACGGTCAACTACTGTACCTCCCAACCGTTCCTCCTTGAATTTTTCGATCAGAAAGTATCAAAAGGCAACGCTTTAGCCCGACTGAGCGCTTATTACGGCTTTTCCCGGGAAGAAATCATCGCAATCGGGGACGGGTTTAATGATCTACCGATGATTAAATACGCTGGACTTGGAATCGCCATGGCCAATGCCGACGACGCCATTAAGCAACAGGCCGACTATGTAACGCTCTCCAACGATGAAAACGGTGTTGCCCATGCCATCTACCGCTTCTGTTTCAACAGAGAACTGTCGGTTTAGTTGTCGACTTTATCGAAAATATACAAACGATCAACAGGAACAGTTAATCTTTAAAAAATCAAGGAGGGGAAGTTTTGAGCATTACAAGGATACCTTTTGGCAGTATTGGTGGGAAGGAAGTCTTTCAGTTTACCCTCGAAAACAAGAGCAACATGACGGTGAAGATCATTAATTTCGGGGGCATTATCACATCGCTCCTGGTCCCGGATAAAACCGGAAAAGTTGACGATGTGGTCCTTGGTTTTAACAACTTGGCCGACTACTTAACCGATCACCCCTACTTCGGCGCGCTCATCGGACGTTTCGGCAACCGTATCGCCAAAGGCCGTTTTCTTCTAAACGGGAAAGAGTACCGTCTCGCCCTTAATGACGGCGAGAACCACATTCATGGCGGAAACGTCGGTTTTAACCGGGTGGTATGGGATGCGGTAGAGTTCCGTAACGCGGAAGGGGTTGGTGTGGAACTCAGTTACATAGCAAAAGATGGTGAGGAAGGTTACCCCGGCAACTTAACCACCACGGTCTCCTACTTATTGAACGACCGCAATGAACTGATCATTAACTATCTGGCAACCACCGATCAACCAACCATCATCAATCTGACCCAACACAGTTACTTCAATTTAAAAGGCGAAGGCAATGGCGATATCTTGGAACATGAAATTATGATTAACGCCGACCGTTATACGGCCGTAGATGAAAAGTTGATTCCCACCGGCGAACTAATACCAGTGGAAAATACCCCTTTGGACTTCACCGCATGGCAACCGATCGGGGCGCGGATCAACCAGGTAACCGGGGGCTATGATCATAATTATGTTTTAAACCGTAAAGGCACCGAACCGACCTTAGCCGCAAGCGTCCGCGAACCACAAAGTGGCCGGGTCATGACGGTCTATACGACCGAACCGGGAATGCAGTTTTATACCGGAAACTTTCTCGATGGGACCTTTACCGGAAAACGTGGTGCAAAATACGGAAAACACAGCGGGTTCTGTCTGGAAACCCAACACTTCCCCGATTCCCCGAATCGCCCGGAGTTTCCTTCGACGGTTCTCAATCCGGGCGCGGTCTACCGACAAACGACAATTTATCGCTTCGAAACCGTATAAAAACAAGGGGGGCTGGTTCGTTTACCAGCCCCCTTTTCGCCCCCTAATGATTAAACGAGCAAGCTTTACCCCGCTTAGCTTAATTGGTGTAGATCGCAAGTCTCGAGCAGAACAATCTGCATGCGAATCTTATCCAATAGTTCGACAATAACCGTCTCCTTTGTGACAAACCGGACTATTCCATAGCAGTGCTGTTCAAAGGTATCATAAATGCGACCGGCACTATGGCAGCCCCGGGGGACCGTCGCGGTACTGTTTGCCACATAACCGACTTGGCCAACCGGTTCTATCTCAACCCGGATCGCTTCATCATCAAAGGGATTATTGGGTTCCTTGACAAGTTTTACGATTTGATCGGGTTTAAAAATCTTCCGACCGTAAAATTGACCAAACCCGACGACCGCAACATATCTTTCCACTGACACCCCCATAACCGCCTTTCCGTTTTCTTGCTTCTATTTTACCATAGGAACGGAACCAAAGGTAGCCGTTTTCTTTTTAAATTCTTGAATCAAATCCTGGTACCGCACCGCCACTTCGTCAATGATCTGTTCCCAGTGCTGGTAAATGGTACGCTGCGCCTCCGCCCCCACCGCTGCTAACCGCTGCGGATCGCCTATGATTGTCTGTATCCGCTGGGCGAGACTCTCCGGATCATTCTTGGTCAGAAAACCGTTCACATTATCAATAATTCCTTCCGCGCTGTTCGCGCCGGCCACAACCACTGCCGGGCATTGCGCCGCCGCTGCTTCCCGAATTACAATCGGTGCATTATCGTACACCGAAGGGAACAAAAACAGATCCGCCCGGGCATATAGGGATTTCAAAAGATCGCGGTCGAGGACACTACCCATAAAAATGACGTGTTCCGCGAGACCAACCTCCTTAACCAGCTCTTTCATCTCTTGTTCCGCATATCCGGTCCCGACAAAAATCATCCGGAAGCTTGCACCCCGTTGGTGCAGTAACTGCAGCGCCTGGATGAGCATCCGCACATTCTTTTGCCATATATGCTGACCAACGAAGAGAAATACCGCTTCCCGCGGGCCGATTCCCAACCGGTGGTTGATCAATGTACGGCGCGCCTCCAGATCCGTGGGTGGTTCAAACTCGGTACCATTGTATACAATCTCCACTTTCCCCCGGTAACCATACTCCCGGAGCGTGTTCGCAGTTGCCTGGTTTACGGTCCAGACGGCATCAACTTGTGAAAAAAACTTTATTACCTGTTTAACACCGAACCAGGCAAGGTTCTCCGCTTTGACTACCGCTTTAAAATCATCATAAAACTTGGAATGAAAAGTGGCGACAATGGGAATACCCTTTTGCCGGGCAATTTTCAGGGCCAACTGTCCCGAAGAGAACGGAGAATGGGTATGTACCAGATCAAAAGGGATCGCTTTTAATCGCCGTTGCACTTTTCGATCAATTTGCGGACACCCTAACCGGTATGGCGGACGAAAAACCAGCGGTAAAGACATGTAGCGCATTACCGGAAAAGGATCCTGATCGCGATAACCGGGAAACGCTGGGGTTACCACATAACACTGACCGTATTTTTTATTGAGCCAGTAAGCATAGTTCTTGGTCACATTGGCCACCCCGTCCATCACCGGAGGATATGAGTCATTAAACTGTCCAATCAGCATCCGCCGCTCCATAAAATGCCTCCCACAACCGAATATTATTTTTCCCGCTAGAATTCGGAAGAATCCTTAGCAGAATATACAAGTCAACTTCCAGGCTCAGCTTGCCAGCGCGGGCGACTACCATCCAAAAAAAAAGAAAGCCAAGTGTTGAGAAGAAGCTTTACTCTTGATCATAATTATATAACAACCAGCGGTAAACGCAATCGGTTTCCGTGATTTTTCGCTTCGTCCTCTATTCACTTGACTTATTTTAAAAGGTGTAATCGCTAGTTCGGGTCGCCAAGTCGCTTCCTATTCTATTAAGGCCGCGGCCTCCTGGTCAAGGAGCAAGGTAACATCCGGATGGGTCTGGAGAAATGTCGAAGGACATTCCGTCGTCACCAAGCCCTCCATAGTCTTTTTGATTGCTTCTGCCTTACTCTTCCCGCTGGCCAGCAATAATATCCGGCGCGCTTTCAAGATCGTTCCGATCCCCATTGTCAACGCCTGCCGTGGCACTTCCGCCTCCGTCTGGAAGAAACGACTGTTGACCTTAATGGTCTCCTTCTTTAAATCCACCAAATGCGTCCGCGCCTGTAAATAGGGGTTAGGTTCATTGAACCCGATATGTCCATTGACCCCGATCCCCAACACTTGAAGATCAATCCCCCCCGCCGCCGCAATCATCTGTTCATAATTGCTACATTCGGCTTCCACCGGATCGGCCGTTCCTTTTGGCAGATGGATCTTCCCCGGATTAACATTGATGTGGTTAAATAAGTTCTTATACATAAAATAGTGGTAACTTTGGGGGTGATCCGGTGTTATCGGGTAATACTCATCCAAATTAAAGGTGGTCACCTTGGAAAAATCAAGTTCTCCCCGTTCGTACATGGCGATCAGTTCACGGTATAGCCCCAAAGGTGTGCTGCCCGTCGCCAAACCCAAAACACAGTCAGGTTTCAATAGTACCTGTGCAGCGACGATTAATGCTGCTTTTTTACTGATTTCATCATAATCTTTACCAATCACAATCCGCATTTTTACCTTCGTCCCTTCCGCCCATATTTCCAATTAATCGATTTTCTCTAGTCTATGGCTAACTCCTGCTTTTCAGTCAGGATTTTTTCGCAAACCTTCCTAAACAATCTCGATCAGATCAACCTTTTACCGCACCCGCAGATACTCCTTCGGTAATCTTATTCCGGAAAGCTAGGTAGAAGAGGAGTAAGGGAAGCAAACCGATCACTAATGCCGCAAACTGTTTTCCGTAATCCGACGATAAAGCACTGGAAAACTTCATAATCCCCACCGGTAATGATTTAAGCGCTTCGCGGGAAACCAGAATATTGATCATCATAAATTCATTCCAAACGCCGAGGACATTTAAGATCGCCAACGTTGAAATGACTGGTTTTGCCATAGGAAAAATGATCTTCGCTAGAATCTGAAAATAGCCCGCCCCATCAATCCGCGCTGATTCAATAATTGAATCATGAATTCCTTTGACATATTCCGTACACAAATAAACGCCGATCGGAAGGCCCAGACCGGTATAGGGAATTAACACGCCTAAACGGGTGTCAAGCAGATTCACGGCATTCGCCATTAAAAACAGCGGCACCATAATCGATTGAATCGTAAGTAAAATCCCAATAACGAAACTACCATAAAGAATGGGCGTTGCTTTCGATTTAATCTTGGCAAAGGCAAAGGCGGCGGCCATGGAAAGGACAATAACCGCAAGGGTCGAGACCGTAGTGTAAAACACACTGTTTTTGATTAACACACCCATGTTACCAATCTGCCAAGCCTGTGGATAGTTTTTGAAAAACCAGGTGGCCGGCAGTCCCAACCGGTTCAACTGAAACTCCTGCGTCGTCTTGAAGGAGCTTAAGGCAAGCCAAATCAAAGGCGCAATCGATAATACCGCAAAAAGAGTAAGGATCAACCCAAAGAAAATCCGGGAGATGAAACCGGCTTCATCATGTAGTGTTCTGGGCTGGTGACGCTCTTTTTTCCTCTTTAATGGGTCCTCAATCGTCAGCGGAATTGTCCTCATTCTTCTCTCCCCCCAAATTTCTTCTCCACAAGTTTAGTGATGATAATTAAAAGGAAACTAAAAGCCATCATAAAAGTGGAGACAGCGTTCGCCCGCGGATAATTGGGCGCTCCCCGAAACGCGGTATCATACATATAAAGCGCTAAAACCGATGTTCGCCGTGCCGGATTTCCACCGGTCATGGCAAAGATTAAATCAAAACTCTTGAGTGATCCGGAGATCGCCAGAATTGAGGAGGTGACAATTACTCCGGATAAGGCCGGAAGTATTACATGGCGTAGGCTTTGCCATTCTGTGGCTCCGTCAATCTTGGCCGCTTCGATCACTTCTTTATCAATTTTCTGCAGGTTCGCCAGGAAAATAATAAAGTAGGTTCCGGTGTAATACCAAAGCATTACCAAAAGCACAGGAACGATTGCTGTACGCGGATTTGACAGCATGGTGTTTTGCCATCCCGGTATAAAGTACTGCATAATTTCGGTAACCGGCCCGTAAGGCGAGAAAATGGTTTGCCAGAGAATACCGACAATTACAGAAGAGATGACACAGGGCAAATAAATTACGGTTTGAAAAAAGCCTTTCGCCCGAATCATATTGCGGTACAAGGCATAGGCCAGAATAAAGCCCAGCGGAATCTGGCCAAAAACGGAGAGCAAGACAATATATACGTTATTCTTTAAAGAAATCCAAAAATAACGGTCATTCCACATCCGGACGTAGTTCGAAAAACCGGCAAAACGAACCGGTGTCGAACCGCCAAAAATCTGACCGCCGGAATAGTCACTCACACTGATCCAAAGAGAAAAGATCATCGGAAAGGCAACCACGGCAAAGTAAATAAGGACTGCGGGTAAAACCATCAGAAGGTAGGCATGGCGTTCTTCTGCTTTGGTACGGTGTGTTTTCATCTTTTACTACCTCCCATAATAAAGTGGCCTGGGGTACTTACAGCACATCTTTGATCGCGATACCGGCCGATCCACATGGGGACTTGTTGGGTCGATACGGAGAGAAACCTTGCGGGGCACGTGGAAACGTGCCCGCAAGGTAACCTGTCTTGTTTCTTTTATGGTTTACTTGTTGCTCCTCGCCCAGTCATTATAGGCGGCTTGGACACTCCGGGCAACCTCAACCGGAGTAGCTAAACCGAGACCGATTTCCTGCAAACCAATGTTGAGCGGAATGCAGATTTCGGGGGGAATCTTGTCGTCCAAAACATGGGTTCCGCCAATACGGCCGTAGAATTCCGCTCTTTCCTGTGCCAAGGGCTCAAGTTTATCGCTGGTTACGCCTTTCCGTGTGGGGAAAGCAGCACCAGTTTCTAACCGTACTTTTTGCACTTCCGCCGAATTCAACCAGGAGATCAGACGCCAGGCGGCTTTTTCTTCCGGAGAACCCGGTTTTACCTGTGCACTCATGGCATAACCAACAGCGGGCACAATCGAAGAGGTTCCATGGTTGATTTCACCCGGGATCGCCGGGAACACCGTCATCACAATATCCTTCTGTTTTTCCGGTGGGATGAGAGCTTCCCCGGTTGACTCGTCGGTTAAGAAAGCACCTGCTCTCCAGTCACCATCGATCATAAACGGTGCGCGGCCAGCGGCAAATAAGGCTGGTGCTTCGCCATAGGGCGTTTGCATTGCGTTCCGGTTAATTACACCGTCTTTGAAGAGTTGTTCGTAGAACTTAAGCGAATCAACAAAGACCTTATCGGTAAACTTGGCTTTACCATCGAGGAAATCATATAGTTTTTGGTCGCCGACAATCCGGCCGAAGATCATACTGTACAGGACCGATTGCATTACCCAATCATCCTGAGCACCCACGATGATACAATCTTTACCAGCCGCCCGTAACGGAGCAACCATTGCTTTCAGATCGGCGTAGGTTTTCGGCATTTCAAGCCCGAGTTCTTTCAATAATGCCGTATTTACGTACATGGCGTGGGAAGCGGTGAGCCCAATCGGCACCATCGCGAGATACCCACCTGCTTGCGGTTCTAGCGCAGCATCGATAAACTCGTTGCGCTCATCGCCTAAGAGCGGGGTAATATCCTTCAGCAATTTCTTCTGATGAAGGGTGGCCGAACGTCCACCGGGCCAGACATAAATCACTTCCGGGAGTTTCCCGGCCGCAGCGTAGGCTTCGGTTTTGTGATGGAAAGGTTCACCAAACTGATCTTCCCTGATCACGAGGATGTCCGGGTTATCCGCTTCAAACTTTTGCCACACATCAGTTATCTCACGAGCGGCACCAGGGCTGCTCGCATCCAAGTAGTTTAGCACCCGAATGGTGACCGGCTCCGCCGCAATAAGAGTGGGTACCAAAGCGAACACCAGAAGCGCTAGTAAAACCAACCACATTGTCGACTTCCGCAGACTCATTAACAGAAAACCTCCTTAAAAAATGAATTTTCATGCTCTACATTCTGCTGGCATCTTTAGGACTGGTAAACCTCGTTGCCGCCGATGATACCATTATGATCCGCCTGTGGTACAATCGGCAACGTAGAGTTTTGACCGTAAACCACCTCCCTTTCCTTTGCTATACCCCCCGCTTATGTAGAAAAACTACTGCAGGAACTATATTTTCACATTGAAAATATGTCGCGAAAAAAAGAACTTTTTCTGGGATCGCGGTGCAAAAACCCGGGGTAGAACGCATCTTTGTTAATCTATTTTTTACAGTTTTATCTTAGCACATTAAATTTTGCCTGTCAATAGAATCGTAACATCCTTTCTTTAGAGTGGTTTATTTTTAGGCATATTTCCGCTTCTATCTGGCGTTTAGTCCGAGTTTGATTCTCTATCTTGACAATTTATAGTGAACATAGTAAGCTAAAGATGAATAATTTCATACTGTAATAAAGAGTTAATTAAAGAGTATTGGGGCGAGTTTATGGAAAAAGAAAGACGTGGTTTAAGCAGTACGAGCTTAATAAGATCCTATAATGTGGTTTCGGTTTTACAAACCCTTTATCGTGAAGGAGCTTGTTCACGAACCAGATTAGCAAAAGTGACGAAAATGAGCCCGGCCACGATCACCCGGATTGTCGGAGAACTTCTGGCCCAAGGCATCATCGCCGAACACGGCATTGGTGAATCCAACGGTGGCCGCAAGCCCATTCTTTTAAAATTAAGCTATGAAAAACTGTTTATTATCGGGATCCAAATTCGCCGGGACCAAGTCGCTCTGGGGCTAGCCGACCTCAAAGGAAAGTTAATGCGGAAAACCAGTTACTCCCCCTATTCACTCGAACCTGACACCTTAATCCGGGAGTTGGTGCAAGAATTCCAAAATCTCTTGCAAAACGCCAACGTGAAGAAGGAGCATATTCTCGGCGTTGGGGTGGCCATTTCCGGTATCGTCGAAAGTGAACGCGGAATCTTAATCCAATCGGTTAACCTTGGGTGGCGCGATGTGCACATCGCCGAGATGCTCGAAAAACAATTGGACTTTCCAGTTGTGGTGGAAAATGACGCCAACGCCGCCGCCCTTGCCGAGTTATGGTTTGGGAACGCGAAGAACGTCTCTAATTTCCTTTTATTAAAAACCAGTGCCGGCGTTGGGGCGGGAATTATTTATAACCGAAAACTCCTTACCGGGCCCCGCGGAATGGCCGGAGAGATCGGACATATTCCTTTGCAAAAGAACGGGCCCCCGTGTCGTTGTGGACAAAAAGGATGCCTGGAAACCTATTTATACTTTCCAGACGTACTTAAACGGTACCAAAGTGAAACCGGTGAAGCGATCAAAGATTGGTTTGAGCTATATACGAAGATCCTCAACCATGACCCGGTAGCGTGCCAAATCCTTGAAGAGCTGGCTGAAACGATGTCCATTGCCGTCTCGCTCAGCGGCGGTCTGCTCGATTTGGATATGGTAGTTATTAGCGGAGTATGGGCCAATTTTAAAGAGTTATTGATTAACCGCCTTGAACAAAATTTTCAAACCATATTAGAACTGAGCGGTTTGAAAAAAAAGTTCTCCGTCCTCTGCTCTACTTTGGGAGAAGACTCCGATCTCCTAGGGGCGGTCGGCTTATTCACCCAAAAATGGTTTACACCACCAATTTAAAGATGAAAAAAAGATAACTCCCCCTGTGATTACCGAAAAAAAGAACTACCCGGTGGATAGCCGCAGTTAGTCCCGATCAGAAAAAGGAGGATGAGCATGATTAAGTTTGGAACCGGCGGTTGGCGCGCGATCATTGGCGAAGATTTTACCAAAGACAATGTTTGCCTTTTGGCACAGGGGATTGCCGATCTGGTCAAACAACACGCTGCCAAGGCGCAGAAAACAGACCCCTATTTTATCCTCGGCTTTGACCGTAGATTTTTATCGGATAAAGCCGCCAAGTGGATGGCTGAAGTGTTAGCCGGAAATGATATAAAAATATACTTTATTAAACAGGTTGCCCCCACCCCCCTGGTTATGTACACCGTTAAAAAGATGGAGGCCCCCTTTGGGGCGACCATTACGGCCAGCCATAACCCGGCCGATTACAACGGGGTAAAACTATTTACCGCCGGAGGGCGGGATGCGAAAGAGGACGTAACTACGCTTCTCGAAAGCCTGATCGCCAAGGTCGATCCTCAGGCGATCCGCCGCCTTGATTTTGAAGAAGCAAAAGCGCAGAACCGGATTGAAATCATCGATCCTTTCAACGACTACATCGATACGATCTTAGGCATGATCAACACGGAAGCGATCAAAAAACGTAAACTCCGCATCGTACTTGATCCGATGTACGGAGTATCGAAAACCTCTTTACAAACTATTCTCGTCACCACCCGTTGTGAAGTCATGGTGATCCACGATCGCCACGACACCTTGTTTGGTGGCCGCTTACCTTCCCCGACCACCCACACCCTTCACCGTTTAAGAAACACCGTAGTTGAAAACGGATTTGACCTGGGTATTGGGACCGACGGCGATGCTGACCGGATCGGGATTATTAATGAGCAAGGTGATTTTATCGCCCCCAATCAGATCCTAGCCCTTCTCTATTATTATTTATTACGTTACAAGGGCTGGACCGGCGGTGTAGTGCGGAACCTCTCCACTACCCACCTGTTGGACGCGATCGCCCGTGATTTCGGGGAAGAATGTTACGAGGTTCCAGTTGGTTTCAAACACATCAGTGCCAAAATGGAAGAGACCAACGCCCTAATCGGCGGGGAAAGCAGCGGTGGTTTAACTATTCGGGGCCATATCCCGGGTAAAGACGGGATCTTTGCCGCCAGTCTCCTCATTGAAGCCCTTAGTATCACCGAAAAAAGCGTCTCTGAATTATTAGCCGAAATTGAGGCGAAATATGGTGCATATCACATGGCGGAAAAGAACATCTCCTTCCCCTCCGCCCAAAAATCCGCCCTCATGGCAAAGATTTTTAACCAGCAAAATTTACCGGATTTCGGGCTTAAAATCGCCCGCATCAGTGATTTCGACGGTTTAAAGATCTACTTTGAGTCGGGCGAGTGGATTAGCATCCGGTTCTCCGGAACGGAGCCTCTCCTCCGCATCTACGCCGAAGCCGACAGCGAAAAAAGCTCCACCGCTCTTTGCAACATCATGACCGGTTATTTAGGACTCGAATAATATACCAGGATAAAGGAGAAATAAAATGCGTTATGGATACTTCGATAACGAAAATCGTGAATACGTAATCGAGCGCCCGGACACCCCGGTCTCCTGGACCAATTATTTAGGTGTCAAAGACCTCTGCACTGTGATCTCCAATAATGCCGGCGGTTACTCCTTCTACCGCCAGGCACAACATCACCGGATCACCCGTTTTCGACCCAATGGCGTCCCCATGGACCGGCCTGGGCATTACGTTTATCTGCGGGACGACGAGACGGGCGATTATTGGTCAGTTTCTTGGCAACCGGTGGGCAAAGATTTAAATAAAGCCACCTACCAATGCCGCCACGGCCTTTCTTATTCGAAATTTTTCTGTACATACCAAGGGATTGAAGCAGAACAACTCCTTTTTATCCCCATCGATGATGATGTGGAGCTCTGGGATGTGCGGATTAAAAATTCTTCCGCCAAACCACGCCAGCTAAGTGTCTTCTCCTATCTTGAATTTTCCTTCCACCACATTGACATCGACAACCAAAACTTCCAAATGAGTCTCTACGCCAGTGGTTCCAGCTACCAAGATGGTGTAATCGAATATGATTTCTTCTACGAACCCTGGACTTTCCACTATTTTACCGCGAATTTTGAGCCGGACAGCTACGATAGTCTCCGTGACCGCTTCCTTGGCTCCTACCGCACGGAGAGCAATCCGCTTGCCCTCGAACGCGGCCAGTGTTCCAACACGAGCGAACTCGGGGGTAACCATTGCGGTGCCCTGCATAAAAGAATTACCCTAGCCCCGGGCGAAGAAAAACGCCTTGTCTTTATGTTAGGCGTCGGGAACCGGGAAGTCGGCCAGCGCATGCGGGCGAAATATGGAAACCTTGAAAATGTAGACAACGCCTTCCAAGGGCTGAAGGACTACTGGAAACGAAAGTTAGCCAAACTACAGTGCCAAACGCCCCATGAAGGGTTTAATACCATGATCAACACCTGGAACCTTTACCAGGCGGAGACTTGCGTTGTCTGGTCCCGGTTTGCCTCCTTCATCGAAGTTGGCGGCCGCACCGGACTGGGGTACCGTGACACCGCCCAGGATGTGATGAGTGTTCCCCATACTAACCCGGAAAAAGTCCGCCAACGCATCATCGAGCTTTTACGGGCCCAAGTAAGTAGCGGATATGGTTTACATCTTTTCGAACCGGAACACTTTGACCCGGACCGTCCTCCGGCACCGAAATTCAAGTCACCAACCGTCGTCCCGGAACCAGAACCAGGCTCGCTGATCCACGGCCTGGAGGACACTTGTTCCGATGACCACCTTTGGTTAGTTCCGTCGGTCTGTCAGTATGTGAAAGAAACTGGTGATCTCGCCTTTTTCGATGAAATGATTCCTTTTGCCGATGGTGGCGCAGCTTCCGTCTACGAGCATCTAAAACGTGCCTTGGATTTCTCCACGGAACAAGTGGGGCCCAATGGAATCTGCAAAGGGCTGCGGGCCGATTGGAACGATTGCCTTAATCTCGGTGGCGGAGAGAGCGCCATGGTCTCTTTCCTGCACTACTGGGCCATGCAAGCCTTTATTGAAGCCGCCGCTTTCTTAGGGCGCCAGGAAGACGTGGAAAAATACAGCGCCATCGCTGAACAAGTGCGTGAAGCTTGCGAGACAACCCTCTGGGATGGCCGCTGGTACATCCGGGGAATTACCGCCAACGGCGCGAAGATTGGCACCCAAGACAATGAGGAAGGCAAAGTTCACCTGGAATCAAACAGTCTGGCGGTGCTCTCTGGTGCAGCCTCTCCCGAACGGGGTCGCCTTTGTATGGATGCGGTCGACCAATACCTCTACTCCGATTGGGGGATCCATCTGGTCTGGCCCTGTTACACCAAGCCCGATGATGAAATTGGGTTTGTAACCCGGGTCTACCCAGGTCTTAAAGAAAACGGCGCCATCTTCAGCCACGCCAACCCCTGGGCCATCGTGGCCGAATGCCGGTTAGGCCGGGGAAACCGCGCGATGAAATTCTATGATGCGCTCTTACCTTATAATCAAAACGATAAAATTGACATCCGGGAAGCCGAGCCTTACTCCTATTGTCAATTCATCGTTGGTCGGGACCACACGGCCTTTGGCCGGGCCCGCCATCCGTGGCTAACCGGTAGCTCCGGCTGGATGTACACCGCAGCCACCCAGTGGATTTTAGGTCTCCGGCTCACTTTTGACGGCCTAATCATCGATCCATGTATCCCGGAGGACTGGGAAGAATTCCAAGTCACCCGCCAGTGGCGCGGCGCCACCTTCCATATTACCGTAAAGAACCCGGATCGGGTCCAAAAAGGGGTCAAAAGCATCGTTTTGAATGGCACGCCGCTCCAAGGAGCAATCCCCCCACAAGCGGCCGGTACCACCCACGATGTGGTGGTAACCATGGGTTAAGGAGGAACGTTCAGAATGAAAGTTCTCGACCATTTACTCCCCAAACCGGTAACGGTTACACCTAGATCCGGAGTACTCCGGATCACCCCCACCTTTACGCTTGGCCTGAAAGGTGACCCGGGAAAACGGACCCTTACCGGTGCTTCCCGCTTCCTCGCCCGTTTGGCAGGACGCACCGGAATCTTTTTGGCGAACCCGAAACCACTAGTGGCACCGCTACCCAATGACTGCTCATTGGTGGTCAGATACCAACGCCCTGGAAACTTGGCTTTAAATGAAGATGAATCCTACCAGATCGAGATCGGGTCTAACCAAGCCTTTCTCCATGCCGAAACCGACCTGGGCGTATTAAGAGGTTTCGAGACGATCCTCCAACTCCTGACCGCGGATGAAAACGGACCCTTTTTTCCCGCGGTCGACATTACCGATGAACCCCGCTTTCCCTGGCGGGGCTTATTGATGGACTGTGCCCGACACTTCCAGCCGCTAGAGGTCATAAAACGCAATCTGGACGGCATGGCTGCTGTCAAATTAAACGTCTTGCACTGGCATCTAACCGATGATCAGGCCTTCCGGGTGGAAAGCAAGGTCTTCCCCCGCCTCCATCAGGATGGCACGGACGGTGAATATTATACGCAAGAACAAATCCGGGAGATTATTGCTTACGCCGATCTACGGGGGATCAGGGTTGTTCCCGAATTCGACCTCCCCGGCCACACCAGCAGCTGGGTCTTGGGCTACCCGGAACTGGCGAGCGCGCCCGGTCCCTACCACCCAGAAACCGGGTTCGGCGTTAAAGATACCGTCGTCAATCCGGCGCGGGAAGAAACCTATGCATTTCTGGAAGCCTTTTTCCAGGAAATGGCCGCCCTTTTTCCCGATACGTATATCCATATCGGTGGCGACGAAAACAATGGCAAACAATGGCTGGCTAATCCCGAGATCCAAGGGTTTATGCGGGCCAACAATCTTTCGGATCCCCATTCCTTACAAGCCTATTTTAACCGCAGATTACATGCCATTCTGACCAAACTCAATAAAAAGATGGTGGGCTGGGATGAAATCCTCGACCCGGATTTACCCGCCTCCACCATTGTCATTCAAGCCTGGCGGAATAAGGAAAGTCTGTGGCAAGCCGCCAAAATGGGCTACAAAGGGATTCTCTCCCACGGCTATTACCTTGATCTAATGCAGCCCACGGCCTTACATTACCAAAATGACCCTTTGGCAGAGGCCGATCAGCTAACGGCCGAAGAGCAACAGCTCATCTTGGGCGGTGAGGCCGCGATGTGGACCGAGTTTATCTCACCCGAAACCATCGACGCCCGCATCTGGCCACGAGCCGCCGCCATTGCCGAACGGCTGTGGTCACCGGCTGCCCATTGTACCTTGGAGGGGCTCGATGACCGTTTAGCCATGGTTAGCTTACGCCTAGAGGAATTAGGGCTGACCCATATAAAGAATTACCCGATGATGCTCCGTCGTTTATGTGGGAGTATGGAGATCGACGCCCTGAAAACCTTGGTTGATCTCTGCGAACCAGTCAAAAATTATGAACGGACCATCCAGTGTCCTGAAGCCACTATCTACTCCCCGCTCACGCGGGTGGTGGATGCGGCGCCCGCCGAAGCGCAAACCGCCCGTAAATTCCACAAACTGGTCCGTGCGTTCTTGTCCACCCTAGAACCGGATCCGAAGGCCTCTGCTATGAGTGATAAATATGAAAACCTACACCGGGCGATCAAAGCACAACTTTCCTTGTGGCAGCAGAACCATGCGGCTTTAGAACCGGTCATTCAAAGCGCGCCTCTCCTTACGGAGATCCAAAGCCTGTCCGCGGATCTCGCCCGGATCGCCGGTCTTGGCCTCGATCTGCTCACTTTCTGGGATAAATGGCAAAACAATGAACCTTTAAACCTGGATTCGGCCTTTTACCAGAAGCAAAAGACCGCCTTCGCCGCCGCCGCAAAACCCCGCGGCCAAGTGGAATTGGTGGTAACGGGTGCCATCGCCGAACTGGTGGAAGCCTTATGGCAAATGATGATGGGCGACCAGTCCCCGCCCCCCAGCAACGCTACAACCGAAGAAGAAGCCATCTGACCGTAGCGCACGACCACGAAGCCAGACAAAAAGCCCACGCCCAAAATCTAGGGGCGGGGCTTCTTTTTTTCGGAAGAAGAGCTGGAAACACCTTTCCCCGCCACGGCGAAAGGTGTTTACGGTATTACAGTTGTTTCCTTTTTCGATCTGTACTATAATAAAAACTATTAATACTCGCCATCCCGTTATGTTGTAAGGAGGAAGCAAGATGAAGAAAGAACCAACACCCACCCCGACCAAGTTCTCCGGGGCGCACAACCGGGTCAGTTTCCGCGTCCGTTATGCCGAAACCGACGCCATGGGGGTTGTTCACCATTCACGCTATTTGCCCTGGATGGAGCTGGGGCGGACCGAATTCTTGCGGCAATACGGCTTTTCCTACCGGCAATGTGAGGAAGAAGGTTACTTTTTCCCCCTGCTTACTGCTACCTGCCATTACCACGCTCCAGCCAAATACGATGATTTGGTTACGGTGGAAACTTGGATCAAAACGATCCGCCCACCTTATATTGAGTTTGCTTATAAAATCACCCGCGAACCCGATGGTTTGCTGCTGGTCAACGGGGAAACGAAACAGATTTGTATTACAAAAGACGGAAAACCCCGCCGGGAACCGGTCAAGCGGATGGAAACCTTCTTCAAAGAACTGTCCTAAGCGGTCTCCAGTCCCGAGGAGCACTGCCCGACAACGCGCAAAAAGCGAGCCGGAGTTTCTTCCTCCGGCTCGCCCTCACCGATTAAACTCAAGATTATACAAGTCCCATTCCCCCTTGAGCTCGGGGGTTTTAATAACTTGTGCCTGATTAAATGGCCAATAGATAAGAACTGCTTTCCCCACCACATCTTCTAAAGGAACAAATCCGACATTGCGCTGGTCCCGACTGTCCATACTCCGGTTCCGGTTATCTCCCATCACGAAAACAGTCCCCTGCGGAATAACCGTCCACTCGTAATCATCATCCATCTTTTCTAAGATATAGGGTTCATAAACGGTCAGACCATTTATCCTTAAGTTGCCGTTGGTAATCTGGAGGTTCTGCCCCTCGGTGGCAATCACCCGTTTGACAAACTTTTTGGTTGGATCTTTCGGCCTAATCACCACGACTTCTCCGGGTTTCGGAGGACGAAAACGATAGGTCAGCTTATCCACGATCAACCTTTGCCCTTCGTGCAGATTGGGCTCCATGGACTTCCCTTCGACCTTGTATGTTTGAAACAAGAAAACCATGATAAAGAGGGCCGTCAGCACCGAACCGGCGATTGATTCGATCCATTCCCTGAGCTCTGATTTTTTAAACTCCACTGGACTAACCTCCTCAACAACTGTCATTCTAAACCCCAATACTTGCCCCAACTCTAGTGTGAACGCGTTAAATTGGGTAAAGTTCCCTTTGCTTTGATCATGAGAGATGAATACAGGAAATCCGCCGCTGGCGGCCAAGCTATGGTGACCCCCTTGCGGCGGACTAGCCTTTTCGGATCAGCGGTTTAGTCCGCAGTGGAGAGCTCAGCCAGACGGTTTTGGACTTTTTGGTAGTCGACTTCAAGGGCGGCCAGTTTCTTCCGTTCTTTTTCAACCACTGCCGGCGGTGCTTTGGTAACAAACTGTTCATTCGCCAGTTTCCCAGTGAGCCGTTTTCTCTCCTCTTCTAAGATTGCCAATTCTTTCTGTAACCGTTTAAGCTCCAAATCGAGATCGACCATCCCGGCCAGGGGTAAAAAGAGCTCTACCCCTTCCACCACCGCGGTCATCGCTTTGGCTGGCTTTACGCTGTCACTATCTTGTACTTCCATCTTACTGAGTCCCGCTAAGGTCTCAAGATACAAACGGTTCGTGGTCAAAATAGCCTGTTTTGGTGCGGGTGTTAAGAAGATCGCTTCCACCTTCCGACCCGGATCGACGCTAGCCTCGGCGCGAATATTCCGGATCGCGCGGGTCAGATTCATAATCAAGCCCATCTCTGCTTCCGCCTGTTCGTCAAGGAGTTTCTCGTCCACCGTCGGCCAGGGGGCCAGGATAAGCATTGTTCCCTGGTGGGGCAGGGCTTGCCAGATCTCCTCGGTGATAAAGGGCATATAGGGATGGAGTAAAGCCATCGTCTGGCGCAGCACGGTAACCAGTACGGTCTGGGTGGTACGTTTGGCCTCCCCCTCCAGCCGGAGCATCGGCTTGGCCATCTCAATATACCAATCGCAGAATTCGTTCCAGATAAAATCATAGAGCAAGTTGGCAAAGCCACCCAAGTCATACCGCTTAAACATGGTTTCCGCAGCCACAATCACCCGCTGGAGACGGGATAAGATATAGCGGTCCGCCAGGGAGAGGGCGGAAAGATCCAGTGTTTCCTCCTCTGCTGGATAATCCTCCAGGTTCATTAGGACAAAACGGGCCGCATTCCAAATCTTATTGGAGAAATTGCGAATCCCATCGATCTTCTCCATCTGGAACCGCTGGTCTTGTCCGAGGGTCGTCCCGGTCGCCAGGGTAAAGCGTAAAGTATCAGCACCGTATTTTTCGATCACATCAAGCGGATCAATGTTCGTCTCGGGCCGGGATTTACTCATCTTTTTCCCATCCTTATCAAGGACCAACCCGTGGATTAACACTTCATGAAAGGGTTTTTCCCCCATAAACTCTAAGCCCATGAAGATCATCCGGGCGACCCAGAAGAAGATGATGTCCCGGGCTGTTACCAACACGGCAGTCGGATAAAAATGCTTTAATTCCGCCGTCTCCTCCGGCCAGCCCATCGTCGAGAAGGGCCATAAGGCCGAGGAAAACCAGGTGTCAAGAACATCCGGGTCCTGTTCCAGTTGGGAATGGCCGCATTTGGTACAGGTTTTAGGTTCTTCCCGGGCTGCGATCTCCGCGCCGCAATCCTGGCAATACCAGATGGGAATGCGGTGTCCCCACCAGAGCTGCCGGGAGATACACCAGTCGCGGATATTCTCCATCCAATTCAAATAGACCTTGGTAAAGCGCTCGGGGACAAAACGGATCTCCCCGTCTTGTACCGCTTTAATCGCCGGGGCGGCCAGCGGCTTCATCTTCACAAACCACTGCTTGGAGATGAGCGGTTCAATCACGGTGTCGCAGCGGTAGCAGGTCCCGACCGCATGGGTCAAGGGCTCTTCTCCGACCAGATAGCCCCCAGCCTTCAGTTCCGCAAGGAGTGCTTTTCGGCATTCATCCCGGTCCATCCCGGCATACTTCCCAGCCGCGTCGGTCATCCGGGCGTCAAAACCGATCACGGTAATCTGTTCTAAATTATGCCTTAAACCGACCTCAAAGTCGTTGATATCGTGGGCCGGAGTGACTTTCACCGCGCCGGTGCCAAACTCTGGATCAACCATTTCATCGGCAACAATCGGAATCTCCCGGTTGACGATGGGTAGGATCACCGTCTTGCCGACCAAATGCCGGTAACGTTCATCCTCTGGATGGACGGCTACCGCCGTATCCCCTAGCATGGTCTCGGGGCGGGTGGTGGCAACTTGAATATACCCGTCGCCTGTGGTCAGCGGATAACGGAGATGCCAAAGGCGTCCAGTTTGCTCCTCATGTTCCACTTCGATATCGGAGAGGGTGGTCGCACACTGTGGACACCAGTTCACCAAGTAGCTCCCCCGATAGATCAAGCCTTTTTCGTAAAGACGGATAAAGACCTCTCGCACCGCACGGGAACAGTTTTCATCCATGGTGAAACACTCCCGCTGCCAATCACAGGAGGAGCCCAACTTTTTCAACTGGCGGATAATTGTCCCGCCGTATTCCTCTTTCCACTGCCAAACCCGCTCCAGAAACTTCTCCCGCCCGAGTTCGTGCCGGTTCGTCCCTTCTTTCGCCAACTCTTCTTCCACTTTAACTTGGGTCGCAATTCCGGCATGATCGGTCCCGGGGATCCACATGGTGTTATCCCCTTTCATACGGTGGTAACGAACCAGTATATCCTGGAGCGTGTTGTTTAACGCGTGGCCCAGATGCAGTTTTCCCGTGACATTCGGGGGCGGAATTACGACAGCGTAAGGGTGCCGTCCCGGGTCCACCTCCGCATGGAAACAGTCGTGCTCAAGCCAAAAACGGTACCATTTCTCTTCAACCGTCTTCGGTTCATAGGCCTTTGGTAACAGACGACTCATGCAATTCCTCTCCTTTAACTATTTAACCTGGTTTAGGGGCCAGCCCAAGGCAATGCCCGAATTTTAAAAGAAAAACCTTTCATCCTTAAGGACGAAAGGTTTCTTTTCGTGGTACCACCTTATTTCCCCTACCACAAAATGATCGGGGCACTCGAAAGGCGATAACGGGCTCACCGCTGCGATTTACTTAAAGAGCTCCTTTTCAACCGCAGAACTCACGGACGACCTTCACCAGAGAAATTTCCGCGGGGTCTTCCAGCCTCCGAACCCCTTCTCTGTCGGCTTTCCCTAGTTACTCCTTCCGTTCATCGTTTCAACTTAATACCTTTTCCCTATAATACCTGTTTTCTTTTATGCTTGTCAAGAGTTATAGCGCTTTTTCATCTCTTCCAGACCCCAGTTGGGAACATCGGCGGCGCGCCCAGCCGAACCGAAGGCTTCGATCTTTCTCTGGACTTCAGCGGCAATCGCTTCCCGGGCCTTTGTGTTGTATTCCCGCGGGTCAAAAGCGGAGGGATGCTCCACAAAGAATTTCCGGATCGCGCCGGTAGCAGCCAAGCGGCTATCGGTGTCGACGTTGATCTTGTTCATACCGCAAGCGATCGCTTTCTGCAGAGCCGGGATGGGTACCCCTTTGGCCGTCTCCATCTGTCCGCCGTACTTGTTGACGATGTCCAGGAGATCCTGCGGCACGCTGGAAGATCCATGGGAGACCAGATAGGTATTGGGGAGGTTTTTCCGAACCTGTTCAATAATATCGAAGGCTAATTTCGGTTCGCTCTTGAATTTATAGGCGCCGTGGGAGGTCCCGATCGAAATCGCGAGGGCATCCACCCCAGTCCGTTCCACAAACTCAACAGCTTGGTCCGGATCGGTCAAGACTGTTTTCCCAGAACCGACACCGTCTTCGATCCCGCCAAGGGTCCCCAGTTCGCCTTCGACCGACACACCGTGGTCGTGGGCATACTTCACCACTTCTGCGGTAACCTTCACGTTATACTCAAAGGTAGAAGGGGTTTTTCCGTCTTCCATCAACGAACCGTCGATCATGACAGAGGTGAAACCGAGATCAATCGCCCGCTTTACGGTCTCGAAACTGTTGCCATGGTCCAGATGGATGGCCAACGGAACCTCGGGGTTGAGTTCAGCACCGGCTTTAATAATATTGACCAGGTACAGATCCTGGGCATATTTCAAAGCCCCTCTGCTGACCTGCACAATAACGGGGGATTTAGTCTCCTGCGCCGCCATCATGATGCCCTGCATCTGCTCCATGTTATTAACGTTAAAAGCACCAACGGCAAAGGGCTTCCCTTCTTTATAAGCCTGCAGACTTGTTTCAAGGATCGCGTTTAAAGTAACAATCATCGTTCTCTCTCCTCTTCTCCAATATTTTAGTTTTTCACCGTCCACCAAGACGTGAACGCTTCTGTTTTAATTATCATTCCTCTTCTTTTGCCGAATCTACCACCCACCTTTTATCTTCTTCCTCAATCTGTTCCGCTGGTTGATCGGCCGTATCTTGTTCCGTGATTGCTCTTTCTACGTCGCTTTCTCTTGCTGTCCCTTCTGCTTCCTGTCCTTCGCTATTTGGTGCTACCGTTTCTGGGGCAAAACCAGCTTCAAGTCTATCCAGACGGTCCTGGAGGACGGTCACCGTTTCCTCCAGCCGCTTGAGGCGGTATTCACTGTCGCTTTTCAGGAGTAAGGTAAACCCCCACGCGTAAACCAGAAAATAAGCCAAAAAATCCTTCGGTTCAAAGCCATCAAAGAAAAAAGCCCAAATTATTGAGGCCGAAGCCACAACCAGTAGGATTAAGCCGAAATAATAATTACCGTCCCGTTCGAGCTTCAAGTGGAATTTCATGCTCCTTTTCCTCCCCTTCCCCCTCAATCAGCGGTTAAATCGATCTGTAATTGCTGATTGAGGATCCAATCATCGACAATGGGCAGTTCATCCAGGTTTTTAAGGCCAAAATACTTAAGAAAATCCTTGGTGGTACGATAAAGAATCGGGCGACCAGGACCATCCTTGCGCCCCGCTTCTTCGATTAAGCCCCTCTCTAGCAACGTGGACAGGGAGCTGTCCACCCGTACCCCACGGATGGTTTCAATCTCCGCCCGGGTGATCGGTTGTTTATAGGCAATGATCGCTAACGTCTCAAGAGCGGCCTGCGAAAGGGGGGACTGCCGGGGCACCTTTTTTAATTTTTCTAGATAGTCGGCGTACTCTGGTTTAGTCACAAACTGAAAACCTTCGGCCACTTCTTTTATATGAAACCCCCGCTGCTGGTCATCGTAATCCTTGTTTAATTCCGCCAAAAGCTGCTCAACCGTCTCGTAGTTCAATTCGAGAATCATACTCAATTCCTTTACGGTGACCGGTTCCGAAGAAGCAAAGATTATCGCTTCCAGCACTGCTTTGGCCTTCGTCCAATTCACGTTCACCCCTCCCACCGGGCAACCACAATTTCCCCAAAGGTCATATCCTGCTGAACAAGGACTTTATGCATCCGGATCAGCTCAAGCAGGGCTAAGAAGGAAGCTACCACTGCTTTGCGCGAAGTCAAGCCGGAAAAAAGGGCACTGAAATGGATCCGGGGTACCCGGTCCAGCCCCGCCATAATCTGATCCATCATCTCTTGGATTGAATATTCTTCTTCCGGCATCCCCTCCAACTCGAGGCGGGGTAATAAACTTTCTAACAAAGCACTAAAAGCCTGCACTAAATCCCACAGGGTAACCTGCCCAACCGGTTCAGCAGTGGCGGCAACTTCCAGATCGGGGAAATAACCACCCGTCCGTGGGAAGAACCGGCGGGCTTCCGCTTCCCGTTCCTGAAGCCGAGTAGCAACTTCCTTCGCCTTTTTATACTCCAACAGTCTTTCGACCAGTTCGAGGCGGGGATCCTCTTCTTCCGCCGCTTCCTCTTCCGTTTCCACCAACGGCCGGGGCAACAGCATCCGGGCTTTAATCTGCATTAAAGTGGCTGCCATCAACAGAAAGTCCGCCGCAATATGCAGGTCAAAAAGCTCCATGGTTTGCAGGTAAGCTAAAAACTGGTCGGTAATCTCCACAATCGGGATGTTATAGATGTCAATCTCCGCCCGCTCGATTAGGTGGAGTAAAAGATCCAAAGGACCAGTAAAAGCCGCTAGTTTTACCTGATAGCTTGCTTGCTTGTCCGTTCGTCGTTTAATTTTTCGCATCGGCGCTTTGGAGCAAGGCCAGTTCAATGGTGGCCGGTTCCTTTGCATCATCATGGTGGTGTCTAATCAAAAAAACGACGGACGGATCAACCCCCAAGCTTTGTGCCATATAAGCCCCCCGGTCCGGATGGTGTAGATCAACATAAAGCGCATGACCTAAACCCTTTTCCCCTCTTTTTGCTCTTTTATCACGCAAGCGCGGTAAATAACGGCGGATTAGTCCAACCCGAATCCGGTTCCACCAGGAGATTTCACCCTTCACTTTTCCCACATCATGAAGTAAGGCCCCCTGAATTAAAAGGGACATATTGGCGCCACTGGTGTCAACCTTTTCCGATAAAAGATATCTCGCCACCGTAACGGCATGTTTTTGGTCAGCATAACTCATCTGATTAAAGAGAAAAAGGCCCGCTTCATCCAGGTAACTTTCTGCTAATTGACGGTCAGTCTTGTTTAGTCTGCGCCGAAAAAGACCGATCACCCTTTGCCAAGCAGCCAAAAACACCCCCCCTTCCTTCGTGCGTTCCCTACACCAGATTAGAGGTTAGATCCCAAACCCTGTGATCAGGAAGGCCCCAAAGTTCAATAATATTGTGAAAAAACGACTAAATGGCCGGTTAAAAAAGAATAAAAGGGCAAACAGGATAATGAAACCATACCGTTCAAGCTGTGTGTAAAAGTGAAAAGCGCTTCCCCGGAGGAAGTAACGGACCAGTCTCGACCCATCCAACGGTGGGATAGGCAGCAAATTAAAAAAGGCTAATCCGAGATTTAACAGCATTCCGGTATAAAAAAATTGGATCAATAAAAATCCCAACTCCCACCCGAGCGCCGACGGCCAGTAACCCATATTGAGGAGACGAAGCGGCAAACCAAAAAGGCAAGCAAGGGTCAGATTGGCCACGGGACCGGCCAGGGCCACCAACACAACGCCTTTGGCTGGATTCCGATAATAACGGGGATCGATCGGCACCGGTTTCGCCCAGCCGAAACCAAAACCGCGTAGCAGCGTCACAATAATCATTACGGTGCCAAAGGGATCCAAATGCGCGAAAGGATTCAGGGTTAAACGGCCCATTAATTTCGGCGTCGGATCTCCCAATTTATAAGAAACCATGCCGTGGGCAAATTCGTGGATCACCAGGGAAAGTAGAATAATCGGGACGGTCAAAATCAATATGTAAAGTTCGGGCATTCATTTCCCCCCAAACTAGCAAAAAGCACCATAGAATATTATAACACATCTTGCCCCTCGGCACCAAGTCTCCCAAAGCGCTTTACCGGTGCCGGAACCGCAAAACAGACGGAAATTACCGTTCCGTCTGTTAGCAAAAGGTTAAATTATTTGGCAATAGGTTCCGCTTCCGGTTTCACTCTTAAACGCTCGGGCATCAGATCATTCTGGACCAATTGCTCATAGGTCTCCCGCCGCACGATCAGTTCGGCTTCCCCGGCGCGAACAAGGACTACCGCCGGCCGCGGTAGACGGTTATAGTTACTGGCCATCGAATAATTGTAAGCCCCGGTATCAAAGACCGCCAGCAGGTCACCGGGTTCCGGCACCGCAAGCGGTAGATCCCAGATCAACATATCGCCCGATTCACAACATTTCCCGGTGACGGTTACAACCTCGGTCAGCGGCGCGTTCATCTTATTGGCAAGGGCCCCTTCATAAACCGCCTGGTATAAAGCGACCCGCGGATTGTCCGTCATTCCGCCGTCAACTGCCAGGTAAGTCCGGATCCCGGGAATCCTTTTTATATTCCCCACCGTGTAAATGGTTGTTCCCGCCGGCCCGATAATCGAGCGTCCGGGCTCCAAAACCAGCTGGGGAAGGGGATATTGTAAGGCGGTTAAACGCT
Organism: Hydrogenispora sp.; assembly: GCA_012837705.1. Lineage (GTDB taxonomy): Bacteria > Bacillota > UBA4882 > UBA10575 > UBA10575 > Capillibacterium. The sequence continues at coordinate 5,758 of DUQQ01000065.1, read as the reverse complement.
CCCGGGCATAACGGCCGATTTCCGCTACGATCTCCCGCAGAGCACGGGGTTTTTCCTGCTTATTATGGCCGATCCCAAACCCGCCGCCAAGATCAAGCACCTGGGCCACAAAACCAGTTTGGGTCCGGATTTCCGCCATAAAGGCCGTCAATACATCAACTGTCGCCTTAAAGGGAGCAACCTCAAAAATCTGTGATCCGATATGGGAATGAAAACCCAACAGTTTGAGGTGGGGCGAAGCGAGCGCGATCTTTACCGCTTTCATGGCAACGCCATCGTTGATCCCCATCCCAAACTTCGAATCTTCCTGCCCGGTCTGGGCATAGGTGTGGGTATGCGCGACAACCCCCGGTTTCAGCCGCAGCATAATCTGCGGTTGGGTCCTCGTCTCCATCGCCAGCTGGATTAAGGTTTCCAGTTCCATCAGGCTGTCAACCATAATCCGGCCTACTCCGTTTTTCAAGGCCATCATTAACTCCGCACGGGATTTGTTATTGCCATGAAAGTTAATGCGCTCCGCTGGAAAACCAGCCTGCAAAGCGGTATAGAGTTCCCCGCCGGAGACCACATCCAGACCAAGCCCTTCTTGGTAGACCAAACCGCACACGGCCTGGGTTAAAAAGGCCTTCCCCGCGTAAACCACCTCGAAGTTTGGGTAAACGCCCTTTAAAGCCTCCCGGTAGGTCCGGCAGTTCCCGCGGATCTTTTCCTCGTCTAAAATGTAAAGGGGTGTCCCAAAGACGCGGGCAAGTTCAACCACATCACATCCGCCGATCTCCAGATGCCCTGAGGAGTTTATGGTAAAATCCCGTTCAAAAACTTCGCTGGCGAGCATCTTATTCCTCCTCATAAACGCTTCATGTCCAAAGCTACTTAAAAACACAATCGAAGATTGTAAGAATAAAGGTTAAAAGGAAAATTCCTCTTCTTTAAATTCTATTCATTGTAGCACTACCGGGCGTTAAAAGTCAAGAAACCTAACCTTAAAAGGCTGGTTCGATTAGACAAAGCAACTGCCACCGATAAACTCACGCAGAATCGAGTTGGCCGGCACCTCTACCTCGTCCAGCGGTAAGAAATAGGCGGTAAACTTCAAGAGCCGCTTGGCCTCGGCAAACTCCGACACCTCCGGTGGGATCGCCTCTAATAATGGCTCGACATGCTTTTTCAAAATGGCCAGTTCATAAATGAGGGCCGAGTTAAACATGATATCGGCTTCTTCTTGGAAGGGGAAGATATTCTTCTCTTCACCGCGGCGTACCGCCGACCAGAGGCGTAACGTCGTCAGGGCATCGTGGCTGCGGAACTTACTATCCCGGACGATGCGGCGGATCAAACGATTGTCGGTAGTTGGGATCCGGTTATGGCTATCCATGTTCAACTGGGTTAAAGCGCTGATATAAACCTTAAACTTGCGGTCCTTTGGCACCGACTGGGTTAGTTTTTCGTTCAGTCCGTGGATCCCCTCGATCAGAATTGGCTGGTCCGGTTTGATCTGAAGAACTTCACCCCGGTATTCCCGTTCTCCCGTCATAAAATTGAACCGCGGAATCTCAATCCTCTTCCCCATAATCAAATCGGCCAGTTGTTCATTGAATAGATCTAGATCGATCGCTTCCAAAGCCTCAAAATCGGGTTCACCCTTTTCATTGCGGGGCGTCCGGTCCCGGCTGACAAAATAATCATCCAGCGAAATCGAGACCGGCCGGACCCCGTTGACCCGAAGTTGGATCGCCAAGCGCTGGGTAAAGGTGGTTTTCCCCGAAGAAGAAGGTCCGGCAATCATCACCAGCCGTACCCTTTCCCGGTCACGGGTAATTTCGTCGGCGATCTGGGCAATCTTCTTCTCCTGAAGCGCCTCGGCCAACCGGATCAGTTCTTGCCCCTTCCCCGCCTCGATCATCTGATTCAAGGTCCCGATGTCATTGACTTCTAAAACTTCTCCCCATTTTTCATACTCATAGAAGATCTGGGACAGTTTGCGTTGTTCCACATAAGGCGGTACCTTCTCCGGCGAGGACTGGGACGGGTAGCGTAAAAGGAAGCCGGGAAGATGAAACAGCAACTCAAACTCCTTTAAAAAACCCGTGCTTGGTAACATATAACCGTAATAATAATCATAATAGTCGCCACAGCGGTAGATGGAGACTTCACTTGTTTGCTTGTAGGACAATAACTGGGCTTTGTCGGTCAAACCCTCTTTTTCAAAGAGTTGGATGGCTTCTTTCAAAGGCATCTTCTGTTTCTCGATTTTCTCATCGGCATCAATAATCGCCCGCATCCGTTCTTCCACCTGGCGGAGATCTTTCTCCATCACCGGCCGTCCAATATAGAGCTCGCCGTATAGTCCCTTACTCAAAGAATACATGATCCGGACCTGACACCCAGGGAAAACTTCCTTCGCCGCCCGAATCATCACCATGATGAGGCTACGACTGTAGATCCGTACCCCATCCACATGGGTAAGATCGATCGGCCGCACCACTGTATCCTCATTGATCCGGTAGGAGAGCTCCCGGAGATCCTTACCGACGATTGCCGCCATAATCTGGGGATGACTTTGACCGGGCCAAGCACCCAGAATCTCCTGCACGGTTGATCCTTTCGCCACGACCTTCGTTTCTCCGTTCAGCTGTACTTGGACTGTTCCCATGACCATCCTCCTTTTTTCCGTAAATTATCACTATGCTCTTATCCTTTCCAAAAAGCACCCCAGGAAAATAACTGATCAATATATTAAGGATTGTACTTTGCTTACGAATATGGTATTATAATAATTGGTCTGCGTCTGTAGCTCAGCTGGATAGAGCAACGGACTTCTAATCCGTAGGCCGCAGGTTCGAATCCTGCCAGACGCGCCATTAATGAGCAAAGTCTCCCGGTTCTTCGGAACCGGGTTTTTGTTTTTTGAAGGTTCTTTGCTGTTCAAAGGCCGCTTAAAATTTGACACGTCCTTATGTTCTCGTCACCCACTCCGCTTCGGCATTGGCCCTCGTTGTTTGCCCGGCTTTCATCATCCCTGTTAACTCCCGGTTCCCCGTTCATAGACGGCGCTCTACCGTTTCGGTTTGGCTGTGGTCACCCACGGCCAACTCGCGCCAAACTGGTTGGAGGCGGCGCTTCACCTTACAGATCTGTTCCGCGCAGTTGGCACATTTTAACTTTTCATTACAAGCTGCCAAAAAACGTTGCGGATGTTTGCGAAAGGCCACTTCCCACCAGATAAACAGGGATAATGCCATCAATACCAAACTCCAGGAATAAAAGCTCCGGATAAAAATAAGCGGCGTACAATACATCAACGAATCCCAGTTAAAAATCGGACAGGTTACGCAGCAACGGTTTTTCATGATCATCGTTTGAAACGGACAGTAAAAAATAACACAAATTAAATCTCCTACATAATAAAATAAAGAAATTAAGAGCAAAGCCTTCTCGCTTAGAATACGGGCAAAATACCCCGCAGCGAGCAGCGCATTACTGCCAAACCAGACAATAAAGACCTTTTTCACTGTTTCATTCCGTTTCTGCTTTTCCGCCATAATTTGGACCGCCGACAACCTGTCGGCGGCTGGCTCAAATAAAGCTTTAAACACTTTCCGCGATCCAATACTGGTTATTTTCTGGGGGATCACCTTTAGAAGCATCTCGCCCGCATACAGCAGCCAGATCAGATGCAATGGCTTAAACCCATCCCGTAACGAAAGACCGGAAGAGATCGCCAAACTGGTCCGGTCTTTGATATACATCTGCACGACCCCAATAACCGCTGCCACTCTCCACACCAATCTTGCTCCATAAATTTTTACCATGATTTGCTGCAACTCCTAATACTATTTAAGGCTAAGTAGAAAATATCGATCATTCTCCCGGCGCTAGAACCGCCGCTGATAAGACCTGCCCAAGTCCGCTTTCGGGGCCTCTCACCCACCTGGTTTTGAATTTTATCCCTTCTTGCGCTGCCGGTAGCTAGCCTGGGCGACTACCTAAGTAATATCTTACTTTTTCGCTCAGTTATTGTCAACACAAAGGCGAGGGCTGGTAGTGTCGACTTTCTTTTAGGACTTTCCGCTTTGGTTTTCTTGATGCTACACTAAAAGAAGGAGCCCCCCGGACTCCATACTGGCAAGTTGCTTATAAATCCCATCCTCCCGGGCGAAGTGTCTTCCCAGGAATAGTTATACTCTGTATACCCCCGGCTCTCCTGTGTAGAGCATTGCCCTTCCTGATTGAAGACATAGTAGTTCGGACCGTTATCGCTTTCCTTCTTTACCCTAGGCCGGTTTCGTCATGACTGTACCTGGCCACGTTGACCCGTTCTTTTTCATTTCTGTCAGGCGGTTCAGAAGGTCATAACGGTACTCTCAAAACTCTCCTTCTTCCCGGTTAAACGCAATGGTGTTACGGGAATATTCGACTTCCCCTCTGCTATGTGGATTCCATTCTTCCAACCATTTAGTCCAATATTCTCAATATCGTCAAGATGAACCATAATAGCGTATATCTCTTCTTGAATTATAACTTCCTGCAATTCATCAGCTTCGCTTAGTATCTTCCTTTTGGCTATCCAGCTGTATCTTCAATTGTGGTACAAAATCAATACAAAATCGATACGCCAAAGGGCTAAAAATATAGTATTATGTTATCTATAAACTATACTCGTGGTAAAGTTTACAGCCAAAACAGTAGTCTGGATATAGATAAAGACGGGATAATAACAAAAGGCAAAGCGGAACAACGTGTAATAAACACAAGAGAGCGATATAAGTTAACTAATATAATAATAAGGCAGGTGTTGACTGTGAAGAGACTTTTAGTTTTTATAACAGTAATATTCTGTATTCTCCTTATTATTTTTGCCTTCCTTAAAGAGTCCAGAATTACGTACACTGACAATAAAGCAAATGATGAGGCAAACATATCCCTAGAAGACGCTTCACCCTTATCAACATGGTTGGGCGAGTATTCTTTCTCCGAATATGCGCCCCCTGATCAAAATATGTTTTACTCGCTTACCATCTATCGTGAAGGTAATAACTTCTTTGGAGAATTAAGCATTGATGGGTTTCAAACAATGGACCGACTATTGGCTACGGTCTTTGGAGATGAAAATACCATAGAAATAAAGTTTCTACAGTATTTACCGGATAATATATATGAACCATATGAAGAGGGAGACGTCTTATTTACTCTCCAAAAACATGAATCGAAACTTTTCACTACATGGGGGAAGATAAAACCACTTCTATTTTCAAACCAGAAAACAGGTGAATATTTTCAAATAGACTATTCCACGCCGGATCAATAGAGCAGTCTGGTTTAAAAGTCAATATAAAGCTGAAAGGTTATCCCTGTCCGTTATCATACCAACTTAAATCATTGATACACTTTGCCCCTTCGACACTACCACGCACTAATTCATTCAATTTATTCTTTATTACGTCTTCATTAAACTATATAATATTACTCATAGGGGGACCTCCTTTGTTTTGGTAAGTATTGGCTTCTTTACTTTACCACTTGAGGTCTCCCTTTTCAATTGTGCGAAAAATATTATACGTTATCATCTCCGGACCGCGTATCTGATAAGCGCCGAATCCAAGCCGGGACACGCCGTCCGCCGGCTGGGATTGGCCTACGCCGTTTCTTGGAGGTGAAAATCTCCGCGGAATCCGATAAACTAGGCTTATGTGCAACGGCCATTAGAACCCCAAGTCGGCGGGGGCCTATGACATAAGCGGGTTTATCCGACTCCGCT
>DUQQ01000103.1 GCA_012837705.1 Hydrogenispora sp. | reverse complement strand
CCAGGCTGAGGACCGGGAGGATTTCCGGGCGCTCCTGAAAACATTGGACGAACCGGTCCCCGAGAGTACGATCGTGGCGGAGGTGGCGGCGGCCTTAGCCTTTGCTGAAGCCGTTGGCTATCCGGTCATTGTCCGTCCGGCCTTCACTCTGGGGGGCACTGGGGGCGGTATCGCCCATAACGCCGAAGAGCTGAAAATCATTGCCGAAAGCGGCCTTAAGGCCAGCATGATCCAGCAGATTCTGGTGGAAAGAAGTGTGGCCGGCTGGAAGGAGATTGAGTTTGAAGTCTTGCGGGACAGCGCCGGGAACAGTATCACCGTCTGCCATATGGAGAACATGAATCCGGTGGGGATCCATACGGGCGACAGCATTGTGGTGGCCCCCTGCCAGACCCTGACCGACCGGGAACTGCAGTGTCTGCGGGGCTCGGCTCTGAAGATCGTTGATGCGTTGGGGATCGCCGGCGGCTGTAATGTGCAGTTTGCCCTCCATCCGGAGCGGCTGGAGTACGTGGTGATCGAGGTCAATCCCCGCCTCAGCCGCTCTAGCGCCTTGGCTTCCAAAGCAACGGGTTACCCCATTGCGAAAGTGGCGGCGAAGATTGCGGTCGGATACACCCTGGCCGAGCTGAAGAACGCCGTCACCGGCCAAACCAGCGCCTGTACCGAACCGGCCCTGGATTATGTGGTGGTCAAGATTCCGCGCTGGCCTTTTGACAAGTTCTCCGATGCCGACCGGACGATCGGGACCCAGATGAAAGCCACCGGGGAAGTGATGGGTCTGGGGCGCAACCTGGAGACGGCGCTGAACAAAGCCGTCCGTTCCCTGGAGATGAAGGCCTTCGGCCTGCTCGACCCGGCCCTGGAAGGGTTGAGCGACGCCGAGCTGGAAGCCCGCTGTCGGCGGCCGGAGGATGACCACCTCTTCATCATTGCCGAGGCCTTCCGGCGGGGTTGGACCGTGGCGCGTGTCGCCCAACTGAACCAGTGGCACCCCTACTTTTTACAGAAGATCCAGGGAATTGTTGCCTTTGCGGAAGAACTGACGGCAAACCCCTTTAACCTTTCCACTTTGCAACAGGCGAAGCGTCTGGGTTACGCCGACCGGGAAGTGGCCCGCCTGTGGGGCAGCACCGAGGAGGAGGTCTATGCTTTCCGAAACAAGCATGGCCTGCGGCCGGTCTTTAAGATGGTTGACACCTGCGCCGGTGAGTATGAAGCGACCACCCCCTATTTTTACTCCAGTTACGACCAGGAGGATGAAGGGGAAGTCAGCACCCGCCGCAAGGTGGTTGTCCTCGGTGCCGGGCCGATCCGGATCGGGCAGGGGATCGAGTTCGACTACTGTTCGGTCCATGCCGTGAAGGCGTTGCGCCAAGCCGGGGTGGAGAGCATCATTATCAATAATAACCCGGAGACGGTCTCGACCGATTTCGATACGGCCGACCGGTTGTACTTTGAACCGCTGACCCTGGAGGATGTCTGCGCCGTGCTGGAGAAGGAGAAGCCGGAGGGGGTTATCGTCCAGTTTGGCGGCCAGACGGCGCTGGGGCTCTGCAAGGGGTTGGCCGCCCGGGGGTATAAGATTCTGGGGACGGCGATGGAGGATATTGACCGCGCTGAAGAGCGGGGCCTATTCGATCAGGTCCTGCAGGAGATCGGGGCCCGGCGGCCGCGGGGTGGCTGCGTCTCCACGCTGGCCGAAGGGGAGGAGTTGGCCCGGGAGTTGGGTTACCCGTTGATGGTCCGCCCCTCTTATGTCCTGGGTGGACGGGCGATGCAGATCGTCTACGATCAGGCGCAACTACGTACGGTTTTAGCCCAAGCCCTGCAGGAGTTCCCCAACCAGCAAATCTGGATCGACCAGTACCTCCTGGGTAAAGAGGTGGAGGTGGATGCCATCGCCGACGGGGAGACGGTTTGCCTCCCCGGAATCATGGAACACCTGGAACGGGCGGGGATCCATTCCGGTGATTCGATCGCCGTCTACCCGCCCCAACGGGTAGCAGCGGACCAACAAGCGGCCATTACCGAATTGACGGTGGCCATCGCCCGGAGCCTACGGATTAAAGGTCTGTTGAATATCCAATATGTCATCTACCAAGACCAGGTCTATGTCTTGGAGGTAAACCCCCGCTCCAGCCGGACGGTGCCGTTCATGAGCAAGGTAACCGGGCTGCCCATCGTCGACCTGGCGACCCGGGTGATGTTGGGGGAAAGCCTGTCGGCGCTGGGAATTGAGCATGGGCTAAAGCCCGCCGGTGATAAGGTTGCCGTTAAGGTTCCGGTCTTCTCCTTCTCCAAACTGCAGAAGGTCGAACCTTCGCTGGGGCCGGAGATGAAATCCACCGGCGAAGTGATGGGTATCGACTACCAGTACGGGAAGGCGCTCTACAAAGCTTTACTGGCGGCCGGAATGCGGATGTCGGTTCACGGTTCTTTGCTCGCCACCCTGGCCGACCGGGATAAGGCCGAAGGGGTTGCGTTGGTCCGCCGCTTTCATAACCTGGGCTTCCGGTTGGTGGCAACCGAAGGAACGGCGGAGGCCCTACGCCGAGCGGGTCTTGAGGTGACCACCGTGGCGAAACTGCATACCGGTTCGACGGCGATCCGGGACCAGATCCGCCAGGGACAGGTTCAGTGTGTGCTGAACACGACCACCCACGGCCGGAAGACGGCCACTGACGGGTTTGCGATCCGCCGGGCGGCGGTGGAACAGGGGATCCCCTGCTTTACCAGTCTGGATACGGCGGCGGCCTGGCTGCAGGTGATGGAAGAGACCGTGCCGAGTTTGATTGTGCTGTGAGCAGTGGCTACGTAATCGGGTTGAAGTGATGAAAAGCTAGCGGTGTAATATCTTCGCCGGATTGTTGGCGGGCAGCATTATAACAAGCGAGCAACGAGTGACGAGTACATTGATTAAAAAAAGAAATTAGGTGATAGTTTTGCTCCACCGGGAGATCGTGATCGAAAATCAAAGGATAGGTGCGGACGTATACCGGCTGGTGCTGAAGGGGGCGGTAGCGGCCACAGCCCGGCCGGGCCAATTCGTCCATTTACAGGTGGGGACGACCACCGATCCCCTATTACGGCGGCCGATCAGTATTGCCGGGATTGACCAGCCAAAAGGGGAGATCACCCTTTACTACCGGGTGGTAGGCCGGGGTACTGCGAAGCTTACTGGAGTGCGGGCGGGGGAGACCTTAAGTGTGATCGGACCGGTGGGGACGGGTTTTACGGTACCGGCCGTGGGTGAACTTCTCCTGGTGGCCGGGGGGATTGGGCTCTTTCCCCTCTTTACTTTGATCGAAGCGGTGGACCGGTCCGCGGTACGGGTGAAAGTCCTTTGGGGCGGAGAAAACCGGACGTTCATCCAAGAGGTTGGTGGGGAAACCCTCTTCAAAATGGATGTGGACTATGCCGTTGCCACCATGGATGGGAGTATGGGCCACGCGGGTTTGGTGACCGATTTGCTGCAAGCGGCTCTGGAGGATAGGGCGGCGCGTAGTTTGGCGCATAGGACGGCGGAAGGCCAAACTGCCGGCACTGCGCCTTCCGATTGGGGTACCGGCGCTTTGACAGAAAGGCCGGAAGGACGCGCGGCCTTTACCGTTGCCGCCTGCGGCCCGAAAGGGATGTTACAGGCAGTTGCTGAAAGCTGCGGCCAGATGGGGGTTCCGGTGGAAGTCTCTTTGGAAGAAAGAATGGCCTGCGGCGTCGGGGCCTGTTTGGGCTGTGTCTGTTTGGTACGGACCACCGATGGCACGCTGGCGCGGCGTCGGGTCTGTAAGGATGGCCCGGTCTTTGACGGCAGGGAGGTGGTCTGGGATGAAGCCGATTGATCTTACCACCCATTTAGGTAGGCTAACTCTGAAAAATCCGGTGATGACGGCTTCAGGCACCTATGGTTTTGGGGAAGAGTATGCGGCTTTTTATGATCCATCCCGGTTGGGGGCGATTACGGTAAAGGGGATTACCCCGCTACCGCGTCGGGGGAATCCGGTGCCCCGGGTGGCGGAGACCCCGTCCGGAATGTTGAACGCGGTGGGGCTGGAGAATCCCGGTTTGGAAGCGTTTCTTGCCACGTATTTGCCTCGGTTGGAAAAGCTTAAAACACCGATTATCGTGAATATTTCCGGCTTTTCCCTGGATGATTACGCCTTGATGGCCTCCGCCATGCCGGAGGATTCCTGTATTGCCGCGGTGGAGGTTAATATCTCTTGTCCCAACATCAAACAGGGTGGGCTAGCCTTTGGGACCGATCCGCGGAGTGCCGAAGAAGTTTTACGGGTCACCCGTAAAAACACGAAATTACCGCTCATCGCCAAACTTACCCCCAATGTCACCGACATCGTGACGCTGGCGAAGGCGGTTGAAAACGGCGGGGCCGATATGATCTCCTTGATCAATACCCTCCTGGGGATGCGGATTGACCTTAAAACCAGAAAACCCATCCTGGGTAATACCATGGGCGGGCTCTCCGGCCCGGCGGTCCTTCCGGTGGCGGTGCGGATGGTTTACCAGGTCTACAAAGCGGTCCGTGTGCCCATCATCGGGATGGGGGGGATCAGCACCTGGCAGGATGCGGTCGAGTTTATGCTGGCGGGGGCAACGGCGGTCAGTGTTGGGACGGCCAACTTCGTTAATCCCCTGGCGCCGTTGGAGATAATTGAGGGGCTGACGGAGTACTGTCGGCAGGCGGGTTTCGCGGCGGTCCGGGAGATTGTTGGTTTGGCCCACCGCTAGCAGATAATGACCCGCGTCATGCGGGATTGGTCATTGGGATCGAAAACAGCCGATCCCGGCAAGCGGGAATCGGCAAAAAAGGAGGACTGGCAAATGGGGATGGACAAGGATTGGGCGGGAGCGCGTACCCACAATGAAAAAGTGATGGTGGCGTTGGACGTTGATTCGCGCCGCCAAGCGTTGGCCTTGGCGGAGGCCCTCCAAGGCTCCGGCTGTTGGTTGAAGATCGGGTTGGAACTATACGCCCTTACCGGCTTGGAACTGGTTGAGACCTTTAAAAACATGGGGTTTTCCCTCTTTCTCGATCTGAAGCTGCACGATATTCCCACCACGGTGGAACGGACCCTGAAGGTTTTAAGCTCTTCCGGGGTGGATATGGTGAACATCCACTGTACCGGTGGTTATACCATGATGGCCCGGGCGGCGGAGGTGTGCCACCAGGCCGGGATCAAAGTGATTGGGGTTACGGTTTTGACCAGTATGGGCCCGGAGGACCTGCGGGAACTTGGGGTACAGGCCAGCCCAGAGGAGCAAGTGGTCAACCTGGCGAAGCTGGCGAAGAAAGCCGGTTTGGACGGGGTGGTGGCTTCGGCCCAAGAGGCGGCGGTCCTCCGCGAACAGTTGGGCCCCGAATTTATTCTGGTCACCCCGGGGATTCGTCCGCCCGGAAGTGCGCAAAATGACCAAGTCCGGGTTTTAACTCCGGTGGAAGCCCTCCAGGCGGGTAGCTCGTACCTGGTGGTTGGACGGCCGATTACCCGGGCGGCCGATCCGCGGCAAGCCTTAGCGGCGCTATGGGAATAGAGAGCCTGTTTTAAGGCCAGAGCAAACAGAGTAAAGGGGGATTTCAAATGTGCGTAGGTAAAGGGGGAACTGGCACCGGAACTCCGATTGGGTCTGCGGAGATTATGGAGCTCTTCAAGGAGACCGGGGCCTTGCGCCAAGGGCATTTTGTCCTAACCTCGGGGAAACACAGCGCCCAGTATATGCAGTGTGCCCAGGTTTTACAATATCCATGGTTGGCCGCGAAGCTGGGGGAAGCCTTGGCCAGCTGCTTTGCCGGGGTGGAAGTAGAGACAGTGATCGGTCCGGCGATGGGCGGGATTATTGTCGCCCATGAAGTAGGCCGCGCCTTAGGAGTCAAGGCGCTCTTCGCCGAGCGGCAAGACGGAAAAATGACCCTGCGGCGGGGTTTTGCCCTCAAACCGGGGGAAAAGGTCCTGGTGGTGGAGGACGTGATCACCACGGGTGGGTCGGTCCAGGAAGTGATTGCCATGGTTAAGGCTCTTGGGGCTACGCCAGTGGGGGTAGGCGTTCTAGTGGACCGCAGTGGAGGCCAGGCGGATTTCGCGGGCTTACCCCTCTATAGTTTACTGTCGATGCAGATTGAGGCCTTCACCCCGGAGGAGTGTCCCCTTTGTGCTCAAGGGGTTCCCTGGGAGAAGCCGGGGAGTAGGGGACAGGCCTAATGGGCGAGGTCCGTCTTTAGCTTTTCAGTTGTGTGATTGCCAAACGGCCGTCCCGGTAGCGGGCGGCCTCTTTCTTTTAATTAGGAGCGGAGTTCCATGCTAAGTAAAAGTAATTTTTTGAAAGTTTTTACGAAATAGCCTGTTAGACGCCGTTATTAGTGCTAAAGACGCAGGTTGAAATGATTTGACAAAGGATTAATATATTTATATAATGTTAATAACATCAAATCTAAACGGTTAGAAATTTAGCGTTCGCAGGAATATATATTTTTCTATGCGATCTAACCGGTTAGAAACAGAAGTATTAAAATATAAAGAAAATTTATGCGCGGTGTAGTTGTAAACGAATGGAGGTGATACCGAAGGAGCGAAAAAAAGAAAAAGATCTTTTTAATTAATCAATTAAGGAGGTAAAAAAATGAAAAAAGTTTTACTAGTTGTTGTTCTGGTTTTATTGGTTGGTTTTTCTGTTCAGGCTAAAGATTATTATCCAAAGTATACGGGAAAACCAACGACCATTACCATGT